>NZ_CAMZMX010000002.1:0-229674 GCF_947311875.1 Pseudomonas sp. PARCl1 | reverse complement strand
CCAGGCATAATTGGCCCGAAACAAACGTAGGAGCGAGCGCAGCTCGCGATGCGCCGCGCGGGCGGCGCTCGATCTCACAGGCGCTGACAATATTGTGACAATCACCTTGCAGCCTCAATGCCGTCCCTGCGCCTGCAGCACCCGCAAATAATGCATCGCAGCCTGTCAATTCTTGACCGGCCGTTCCCGATCCGCCACGGATGTATTAAGGTGGCATGGTGCGCATATAACAGCAGCCCGAGCGATCGGGCATTAGCAAGACAATGAGGGTGTCATGAGCAACGAAAGCATTAATTGGGACAAGCTGGGTTTCGACTACATCAAGACCGACAAACGCTACCTGTCCGTATGGCGCAATGGCGAGTGGGACAAGGGCACCCTGACCGAAGACAACGTGCTGCACATCAGTGAAGGCTCCACCGCGCTGCACTATGGCCAGCAATGTTTCGAGGGCCTGAAGGCCTACCGCTGCAAGGATGGCTCCATCAACCTGTTCCGCCCGGACCAGAATGCCGCCCGCATGCAGCGCAGCTGCGCCCGCCTGCTGATGCCGCAGGTGCCGACCGATGTGTTCATCGAGGCGTGCAAGCAAGTGGTCAAGGCCAACGAAAAGTTCGTGCCACCGCATGGTAAAGGCGCCCTGTACCTGCGCCCGTTCGTCATCGGCACCGGCGACAACATTGGCGTGCGCACCGCTCCCGAGTTCATCTTCTCGGTTTTCGCCATTCCGGTTGGCTCGTACTTCAAGGGTGGCATGAAGCCGCACAACTTCCAGATCTCCAGCTTCGACCGTGCAGCACCGCAGGGCACCGGTGCCGCCAAGGTCGGTGGCAACTACGCTGCCAGCCTGCAGCCAGGTGCCGAAGCGAAGAAAGCCAACTTCGCCGACGCCATCTACCTCGACCCGCTGACCCACACCAAGATTGAAGAAGTCGGCTCGGCCAACTTCTTCGGCATTACCGCCAACAATGAGTTCGTCACGCCTAAATCGGCCTCGGTGCTGCCAGGCATCACCCGCCTGTCGCTGATGGAGCTGGCACAATCGCGCCTGGGCCTGACCGTGGTCGAAGGTGACGTGGAAATCAGCAAGCTGGACCGCTTCGTCGAAGCCGGCGCCTGCGGTACTGCTGCGGTGATCACCCCGATTGGTGGCATCGAGTACAACGGCAAGCTGCACGTGTTCCACGACCTGGAGAAAGTCGGCCCGGTCACGCAGAAGCTCTACAACGAGCTGACCGGCATCCAGAGCGGTGATGTGGAAGCACCGGCTGGCTGGATCGTCAAAGTCGCCTGATACGCCTTTGCGGTATAAAAACGGGGCATGCCATCGCTGGCATGCCCCGTTTTTCATGGATCGAGCCACCAGGCGGCAGCCTGCAAGGTTTGAGCTTCTGCGCGTCAATGGCCAGGGCGCCGTGCATCAATAGTCACTATCGAGAGGGGCAATTTCTACCAGGCGCGGCAACCACATAACCTAGCTCCATCGCCTCGCCACCTACACCCTTGGCCCCTGGAGCTACCTGATGAACACCCTGGCCCGCTTGCTGACTGCCACGTTTGCCCTGCTTACCCTCGCCATCAGCAGCGGCTGTGCCAGCCACCCTGAACTGCGGCCGTACAGCGCCGACGAAACCCGCCAGTTACAGCTGGAGGCCTTGCAGCGCCGCGGTCTGTCGCTGGACGACTATGAGCAGCAACGCCGGGTGATCCAGCGTGCCGGCAACCTGCCGGTGGTGACCGAGGCAGCCGATGCCGACCGTTCGACCAAAGGCTGAACCCGCCACTACAAGGTTTTCAGCGGCCGCTCGGGCAGGTATCCTTGAACGCTCTACCGTAAGCCCTCCAGGACGGTGACCATGTTCAGGCCCCTGCTGTTGCTGAGCATTGCCCTGCTGTTCAGCCCCCCTCTGCTGGCCCAGCAGATGAAGCGCCAACTGGGCGATTTCGACTTTACACTCGGCACCACCCCTTCACGTAGCATGGCCCAAGGGTTGATTTCACCCACGGCGGTCGGCGCGTTTCATGGTGGCATGGATTTCAGCCACCCCAGTGGGCTGTACGTCGGCCAATACGCCCCGAGCATGGGGGTGACGGCCAACTCGACCCTGCGCCTGGACAGCTACATGGGCTACAAGCACCACTTCGACAGCACCTTGGGCTATGAAGTGGGGTTGATCCACTACAGCCAGCCAAACATCGCCGGCGCCGAGAGCGTAGCCCTGTATGGGGGAGTGTCGGTGCTGGGCAGCCGGTTCGGCGGTGCACTGCGCGACAACCCCGACAACCGCACCGGTACGCTGTTCGCCGACTTTGGCCAACTGCCCTTGTTCGATGTCGACCTCACCGTCAAACTCGCCCATCACCGTCTGGGCACACCCTTCACCATCGGCGATGGCAGCCAGGTGAATGCCTTTTCCGACTGGTCGCTGGAACTGTCGCGCCCTTGGCTGGGCATCGACCTGAACCTGATCTACAGCAACTCGAGCCTCAGTGGCACCAGCTGTGACGCCTACTCAGGCATGAACACCTATTGCGACAGCGTGGTCACCCTCAAGGCCCAGCGCAGCTTTTTCTAGGCTTTGCCTGCAGGGCCTGGCGGCGCGGCACCAGCGCCAGCGCAATACCGCCCAGCACTACCACACTGGCGAGCAACAAACGCAGCGATAACGGCTCACCGATCAGCGCAACCCCGCCCAACCCGGCCAGCACCGGCACACTCAGCTGCAGGGTCGCCGCCTGTTGCGCACTGACCTGCCGCACCACGCCATACCACACGGCATAACCGGCTCCGGAAGCCAGCACACCGGAGCCCAGGGCGAACAGCAAGCCACCGGCGCTAAGGTGTGGCCCGGCCCCCAGCAACAGCAGCGGTGCCAGCACCACCAGCCAGGGCAGGCTGCGGGCAAAGTTGCCGGCCGTGTCGGCCAGCGGCCTGGGCGACCCTCTGCCGAGCAAGGTGTACGCCCCCCAGGCGATGCCGGAAATAACCATCAGCAAGGCACTGCTGAACGGGGGCGCCGAAGCGCCTGGCAACAACAGCACCAGCAAGCCGGCGAAGGCGATCAGCATACCCAGCAGGCCCCGTGCGCTGATGCGTTCGCCTTTGCACCAGGCAAAGCCGAACATCGTGATCTGCACGGCACCGAAGAGCAGCAAGGCGCCCGCCCCGGCGCTCAGTTGCAGGTAGGCCGCTGAAAACAGGAAGGCATACAGGCACAAGGCCAGGCCTGCTCGCCAGGTGCCACCCATGCGCTGCGCCGGTCTGCGCAATCGAATCAGCAACAACAGGAACACTGCACCACTGGCCAGGCGCACGACAGTGAACGAGGCCGGGTCGATCGCCCCGTTCTTGAGGGCCAGGCGGCAGAATACCGAGTTGGCGGCAAATGCCACCAGGCTGAACAGCGCTGGCCAGAGCCAGGCACGAGCCTTATGCCCGGCAAGCGAGGTGGTGCCAGTGCTCATGGTGTGGGACTCGAGGTCAAGTAGGTCGTCTCCTACAAACAGATGAGATTGTTGAACACCTCGTTCGTTTTCACAACTTGCGCATGCCGGTAAGGTGCACGGCACGGCACGGACGCTTTAGCGCAACCAAGGACAAAACCATGAGCAAATTCGATTTTCAGTTGGCTTACACCGTCGAAGGGGATGAGGCAGATGCGGCGAAGGCACGTACGTACCTTCGCGAGAAAACCGGCCTGGAAACCGTCCAGCACATCGAGACCACCTTGCTTGGGGTGGTCACGCTCGAGGCCGCGACGCTTGCCGACCGCCAGAAGGATGCCGGGCGCGTATTCCACGCATTCATACACGATGCATTGAAGACGCTGGGCGTGCTGTCCACCGTGAAGTTCTACGGCTGCCTGATGGTGAACGGCCTCGGCCCCGCCATTCGCTTCAACGTGCTGCCCAAATGACCGCTGGAAAGTGACCGCTGACGGTATCAGGCGCGCGAGCGCCTGATGCCTGTGCCTGTCATTTTTCTTCGAGTACGGACCGGCCTTTTACGGCGCGCGGGCCGCGCCAGGCCCAGAACAACAAGCCGGGGATTGGCGCGTAGACGACGAACACCACCCACAACATCTTGCGTTCGGCGCGCCGCTCACTGCCGATGATGTTCCAGATGGCCCAGATTTCCATGAGGATGACCAAGGCTGCGACAATGATCCAGATCGTTCCGACTTCCATAAGCGCTCTCTCTTTGCCGTGTAATGGCTTGGGTTGTTATTGACGCTGAGGGTTCAGATTGTTTTGACCACTCCTGCAGGTAACGCACCTCACTGCTGCGGCGCACGCTCCAGCGCCGCCTTCAATGCCGCGGCATCGGTGAACGCCTGCTGGCTCACCAATCTGC
This sequence comes from Pseudomonas sp. PARCl1, assembly GCF_947311875.1. Lineage (NCBI taxonomy): Bacteria > Pseudomonadati > Pseudomonadota > Gammaproteobacteria > Pseudomonadales > Pseudomonadaceae > Pseudomonas > Pseudomonas sp. PARCl1. The sequence continues at coordinate 225,320 of NZ_CAMZMX010000002.1, read as the reverse complement.
CTTCTTGCAACTGCAACCACTGCACCTGCCCTGGCTGCCCGGGGTACCGGCTGGCTACCCGCCCTTCCCGGTCGAGCAGCACCCTATAGCTGTAACCGCGCATGGCCGGGATGGCGAACAGCTTGCTGATCAACGCAGGCATGCGCTGGATGTCGGCGACGAATACGGCCTTGCGTGCTTCCAGGTAGTCTTTGGGCGCGTCGGCCAGTGCAGCCTTGACCAACTTGGCGCCGTCCATGTCGCGCGCCACCAGTAGTACCTGGGTGTCCGCGCTCAGGGTGTAGGCCTTGTCATGCTGGTCAAGCAACGTGAAGGGCGCGAGCGGTTCGCCCGGCTCCATGGCCGTGGCCAGCAATGGCAACAAGCTGAGCAACAAGGCAGCGGCGTATTTCATCGATAGGTTCCTCAAGGGCCAGGCGTTTCATGCAAGCGCCTATGGCAAAGCATAGTGGGAAAGTCTGCAGCCATACAGGTTGCCTGAACACGACCTGTAATACGACACCGCCACCGGGGAGATTGTCTTTCCTCCAGCCACCGGCCACACTCTGCGAGCCAGCCAGCAAGCGGAGTTCAGAGTGCCCACGCCACGCCAGTTCAGCAAGAAGACCAGTACCAGCAACATGCTGCGGCTCAAGGCCAGCAGCGCCGACGCCCAGGCCCCTTATCAAGTCGATTTCGTGCTGCTCGAACACTTCTCCATGGCCAGTTTCACCGTGGCCATGGACGTGCTGGTCACGGCCAACCTGCTGCGTACCGACAGCTTCAGTTTCACCCCGCTGTCGCTGGACGGCGACCGCGTGCTCAGCGACCTTGGGCTGGAACTGGTAGCCACCGAATTGTCCCCCCAGGCGTTGCAGTCACCAGACCTGCTGGTCATCTGCGGGGGCTTGCGTACGCCGCTGAAATACCCGGTACTCGACCGCTTGCTGAGTGATTGCGCGGCCCATGGCATGGCCTTGGGTGGCTTGTGGAACGGCGCCTGGTTCCTGGGGCGCGCCGGGGTGCTGGATGACTATGGCTGCAGCGTTCACCCCGAGCAGCGTGCCAGTTTGTCCGAGCGCAGCCCGCAAACCCGCATTACTCCGGCCAGCTTCACCCTCGACCGTGACCGGCTCAGTGCCGCCAGCCCGAACGGCGCCATGGAACTGATGCTGGGGCTGGTGCGGCGCTTGTATGGTGACGGCCTGGCCGAAGGCGTGGAAGAAATTCTGTCGTTCTCAGGCGCCCGTTACCGCCAGGTCGGGCCGGGGGCCAAGAAGTCCATGAGCCTGCACCTGCGTACCATTGTCGAACTGATGGAGAACAACCTCGAAGAAACCCTCAGCCTCGACCAGCTGGCCGCCTACAGCGGGCGCTCACGGCGGCAGATCGACCGGCTGTTCCAGGCCCAACTGGGCACATCGCCGCGGCGTTACTACATGGAGCTGCGCATTACCAAAAGCCGCAGGCTGCTGCAGTATTCCGACCTGTCGGTGATGGAAGTGGCGGTGGCTTGCGGCTTTGTTTCGGTGTCACATTTCAGCAAATGCTATGCGGCGTATTTTGGCTACCCGCCCTCGCGTGAGCAGCGGTTGGGCGACTGAGCAGGCTGGCGCAGCGTCAGGGGCGCTGCCCAACCTGAATGTAGCGCAGCACCGCATCACAGATCATCGCCTTGTGCCGCAGCTTGACCTGGTCATCCGACAGGTCTATCTGGAAGATCTCGCCAAAGGTATGCCGGTTGGACACCCGGTAAAAACAGAACGAGCTCATCAGCATGTGCAGGTCGATCACCTCGATACCGCTACGGAACACCCCTTCTTCTACCCCACGGCGCAGCGTGTTGCCCAAGGCTTCGAGCACCAGGCTGCTCATTTCGCGAATAGCCGGGGACTGCTTGACGTATTCGCCGTAGTGGATGTTTTCGGTGCAGATGATCCGCACGAAGTCGACATTGCGGTCGTGGTGGTCGAAGGTGAATTCCACCAGCCTGCGGATCGCCTGGTCGGCCGGCAGCGACTCCAGGTCCAGGCTTTGCTCGGTCTTGCGAATATCGCCGTATAGCTTGACCAGGCACTCGCAATACAACTGCTCCTTGCTGCCGAAGTAGTAGTAGATCATGCGCTTGGACGTAGCCGTGCGTTCAGCGATGGCGTCTACGCGAGCCCCGGCCAGCCCTTGCTGAACGAATTCGTGGATGGCGGCCTGGAGGATATCCTCGCGGGTTTTCTCGGGGTTGTTCTTGCGCGTTCTGCGCCCCCCTTCGGTTTCAGGCTGGCCAAGGCCGACTACGGAATCACTCATACCCACTCACAGGCTGTTTATTGGAATGTGGGGGATTATCCGTGAGCACGGCCGTGCAGGGAAGCACGCTGTTGCGACTAGCGCTGGGCCGTGACCGGCTCTGCTGGCGGCGTCAGGTGCAAGACACGGTCGCGTCCGCCCTCGGCCAGCAGGTAACCGCCCTTGCCGTCGGCGATGATGGCCTGGGGCGCCTTGAGAAACGTCAGCACCGTGTGCTGGCTGCCGTCGGCAGCGATGCGCAGCAGCCGGGCGCGGTGCGTGTTGTCCTCGCTGATCCACAGGCCACGCTGGTCACAGTACAGGAACGTGGGGTTGCGCAAACCGTCGACCACCACCGGGTCGCTGCCATCGTCGGCCAGGGCGCGCACGGTGCCCTTGGCTTTTTCGGTGTACAACAGGTCGCCCCGACAGCGTGTCAGCCCTTCGGTTTCTGTCAGGCCGGAACGCAGTATGTCAAGTTGCCCGCTCTGCCAGTCGTAGCGCATGAGGCGGCCGTTACCTTTGCGGTCTTCGATGGCATACAGGTGCTTGCCGTCGTTCCACAGCCCTTGCACGCTGTCGCCATCGAACAACGGCGTGACCTTGCCATTGCGGGCCAGGCTGACGGGCGCGGCACCGCCCTCCTGGCTGAATACCCAACCGCCCTGGGCCGCGACCATGCCGTCGGGTTTGGACAGGTTATTGATGACTACCACCCGGGCGCCGTCGGCGGCGATCTTGAGGATGCTGCCGCGGCCGTCGTCCAGCTCGCGGCTGACCAGCAGGCTGCCATCGGCTTGCGGCAGCAGTGACGCGGCCTTGGTCACGTCACGGTGCAGCACACCGACTTTCCAACCTGCCGCGGCCTGCACCGGATAGAAGCTTTGCCAGGCGAAAAAGCCCAATGTGGCCACGAGCAGGCCAGTGGTGGCGGTGAAGACGATTCGGGTGCTGCGCTTGCGCAGGATAGACGGCATAAGGGGGGCTCCTTGGAAATGCCGGGGGATCCTAACAAGGGAATGTGAAAAATATGTCGGAACTATCTGCTCGGCAGCCCCTGCGTGCGAACGCGCATTCAGCGATCGAATCCTGGGTATTCCAACATTTAATTTGTGCATGGCGCGCGCTCGACCCTATTCTGTCGCCACATCCCCTGCGCCGCACCGGCCGGTGCGGTTCACGGCACGGGGAGAGAACAACAAGTCGAGATTGTCCATGTCGAACCATTCGTACTTCGCCCCCCACGGTGGGCACCCGGCTCAAACCGAGCTGCTGACTGACCGTGCCATGTTCACCGAAGCCTATGCCGTCATCCCCAAAGGCGTAATGCGTGACATCGTCACCAGCCACTTGCCATTCTGGGACAAGATGCGCATGTGGGTCATCGCCCGCCCACTGACCGGTTTTGCCGAGACTTTCTCGCAGTACATCGTCGAAGTGGCCCCGGAAGGCGGCAGCGAACGCCCTGAGCTGGACCCTGATGCCGAGGCCGTGGTGTTCATCGTCGAAGGCGAACTGGACATCACCGTCGAAGGCAAGCACCACACCCTGGTGCCAGGCGGCTACGCGTTCCTGGCGCCAGGCGCCGAGTGGAGCCTGCGCAACAACAGCAAAGCCAATGTCACCTTCCACTGGCTGCGCAAGCACTACCAGAAAGTCGAGGGCCTGGACGCACCTGAGTCGTTCGTGACCCACCGTGACAACGCCACCGTCATTGAAATGCCGGGCACCGAAGGCCGCTGGGTCACTACCCGCTTCGTCGACATGGCCGACATGCGTCACGACATGCATGTGAACATCGTCACCTTCCAGCCCGGCGGCGTGATCCCGTTCGCCGAAACCCACGTGATGGAGCATGGCCTGTACGTGCTGGAAGGCAAGGCGGTGTACCGCCTGAACCAGGACTGGGTCGAAGTGGAAGCCGGCGACTTCATGTGGCTGCGCGCCTTCTGCCCGCAAGCCTGCTACGCAGGTGGCCCAGGCAAGTTCAGCTACCTGCTGTACAAGGACGTGAACCGTCACGTGCATTTGACGCTGAACCCCAAGCGCTGAGGCACCGGGGCGCAGGGCGCCCTGCTCCCGACACAAGGCCGCCCCCGCAGGTTTGCGTGAACCTGCAGGGGCGGCCTTGTTTCAGGCGCACGGGCAAGCGTTTACTGCACGACCCCGCAGGCCACCCGGGCTCCACCGCCACCCAGCTTCTCGGGGTGGTCGCTGTGGTTGTCACCGCCGGCGTGCACCATCAGTGCATGGCCTTTGAAATCGGTGGCCTTCAGCCGCGGGGCGAGGACCGGATAGGTGGCCTTGCCATCGGCCCCCACATACAGCGCCGGCAAGTCGCCACGATGACCGCTGTCATCATAGGGGCCTTTGTGGGCGTTGCTGGAATCCGGGTCCCAATGCCCGCCCGCAGCGCCCGCTGGCACAGGCTTGCCGCCTTCTTGCGCCGGTGCGCACGAGGCGTTCTGGTGGAGGTGGAAGCCGTGCACACCTGGCGGCAGGTCCTTCAGGTCGGGGATGAGCAACGTGCCATATTTGTTCTGCTCGATGCTGATAGTGCCAATGGACGTGCCAGGGCCGTCGGGCCCGGCCAGCTTGAGTTCGACCGTTTCGGCCGCCTGGGCCAACCCGGCGCTGGCCAGTAAAGCGACAAATGCAGCTGTTTTCATAGTGCGTCTCCATGGCTTGGGTTGCTGGGCGTACTGCCCACGTTAACGGTGGGACTGCACGGCCCTGCCAGACATTCCATCGCGCCACAGCCTGAAACACTTTTCTTGTTGGGCTAGATGCCGCCCCCGGCCAGCAATTGAGTCATGACCTCGGCCAAGGCCTTGACCATGATGTCAGCGGTCGGCCGGTGAACAATGACGATTTCATAGCTATCGATCTCCGGCAGCCCCTGCCCCTCGCCCAGCACCCGGTGCTCGCCTGTCGCCGCGCGCGGCGGGAGCAAACTGACGCCCATGCCATCGGCCACGGCCGCCTGGATGCCACTGAGGCTGGAACTGGTGAAGCTGATACGCCAGCGCCGGCCCATGCCCTCGATGGCATTGATCATGTCTTCGCGGTACAGGCCGCGTGGCGGAAAGGTCACCAGCGGAATCGGGTCCAGCTCGAACGCCGGCGCGCGGGCACTGTCGATCCACTGCAGGCGCTCTGGCCAGCATGCCACGCCCTCGCGGGTGTTGCGCCGCTGCTTGAGCAGCACCAGGTCGAGCTCACCGTTGTCGTAGGCCTGGCTGAGGTCGCGGCACAGGCCGCTGGTCACCTCCAGCTTTACCTGCGGGTGCAGGCGGCTGAACGCCGCCAGCGCATTGGTGGTCCGCCCGCCGACGAAGTCTTCCGGCACACCCAGGCGCACGGTGGTGCCGACCATGGCCCCGGCCAAGGCTTCGAGCATCTGGTCGTTCAGCGCCAGCATATGCCGGGCATAGCCCAGCAGGGTCTGCCCGGCGTCGGTTGGCAGCACGTCGCGGTTGCCGCGTACCAGTAACCGGTGGCCAACCATGTCCTCCAGGCGGCGAACCTTCTGGCTGATGGTCGACTGGGTGGAATGCAGGCGAGCGGCCGCGGTGGTGAAACTGCCGCAGTCGGCCACCACCACCGTGGCGCGCAACAGGTCAAGGTCGAACAGGGCCCTATTCGATTTCGCGCTATTGGACATCTTGGTATTCAACTAATGAATGACAAGACAGACTTCTATCACGCTATACCAGGCCCTGCAACGCCCTGCTTAGTCGCCGAGGGCGACCCCTTCGCGCCGCGGATCGGCCCCTCCAGCCCAGCCGTCAGCCGTGCGCTGGATGATCTGCATGCCGCTGGTCATGGTCATTGGCGTGACCTCGTGGCCCCAGGCCGCCAACTGGCGGACCAGTGCCGGGCTGGCCAGCCCTGCCTCCACTTCCGTGCCGGCATTGCGGCTGCCGAAATTGGGCAGGCCGGCAGCCTGCTGCGGGTCCAGTTGCCAATCCAGCAGTCCGAGCAGTGCCTTGTTCACGTAACCGATGATCTGTGAGCCCCCCGGCGAACCCAGGCTGGCCACCAGCTCCCCGCCAGCGCGGGAAAATACCAGGGTCGGCGCCATGGCCGACAGCGGCCGCTTGCCAGGTTGTACCCGGTTGGCCACAGGCCGGCCACGCTCCTGCGCGATGAACGAAAAGTCGGTCAGGGTGTTGTTGAGCAGGAAGCCTCTGACCATCACGTGCGCGCCGAACGCGGCCTCGACCGAGGTGGTCATGGCCAGGGCATGACCGCTGTCATCCACTGCGCTCAGGTGCGAGGTAGAAATGCGCAGGGGCGAGCGGTCCGGTGCCAGGGCCAGGTCGACACCAGGCGGCTGGCCTGGGCGCGCACGTTTCATGCTGTGTGCCCCGATCAAGGCGGCGCGGCTGGCCAGGTAGGCCGGGTGGGTGAGGGCCTTGACCGGCACGGGCACATAATCGCTGTCTGCCAGGTACTGGGCGCGGTCGGCATACGCCAGGCGCTCGGCCTCGGCGACCAGGTGCACGGCCATTGGCGCTGCTTCAATGCCCGCCGGGGATGAAGTGGGCTGCGGCCGCAACCCAGCCAGGTCATGCGCAGGCACGGCCCGTTGAGCGGCTTCAAGGATGCCCAGGGTCTGCAACACCGTTACCCCGCCGGAAGACGGCGGCGGCACGCCGCAAATTTGCCAAGCCTTGTAGGGGCCGCATACCGGCTCGCGCTGCCTGGCCTGGTACAGCTGCAAGTCCTGCAGCGACAGGTAACCGGGATTGGCATGGCTGCGCACCTGGGCCACCATGGCCTGGGCAATCTCGCCGCTGTAGAACACATCGGCGCCGTGCGCAGCGATCAGCTCCAGGGTTTGGGCAAGCGCCGGGTTGCGCAGGGTAGCTCCCACAGGCAAGGGCCTGCCCTGTTCATCCAGAAAATAACGCGCCATGGCCGGTGACTGGGCAATGAACGGGTCACCGGCTATCAAGGTGTGCAAGCGCGGGGAAACCGCAAAGCCGCTGCGGGCCAAGGCGATGGCCGGCGCAAACAGGTCGCGCCAGGGCAGCTTGCCATAGCGCTGGTGGGCCATCTGCAACGCCCGCAGCACACCCGGCACCCCCACCGAGCGGCCACCGATCTGCGCCTGGCGGAACGGCATCGGCTCACCATCGGCCTGCAGAAACAGTTGTTCCGTGACCCCCGCCGGGGCTGCCTCGCGGCCGTCGAACGCCTGCACGCGCTCGCCATCCCAATACAGGATGAAAGCCCCACCGCCAATGCCACTGGACTGCGGCTCGACCAGGGTCAGCACCATTTGCATGGCGATGGCAGCGTCGATGGCGCTGCCACCGGCCCGCAGTATCGCCCGCCCCGCTTCGCTGGCCAGCGGGTTGGCAGCGGCCACCATGTGCCGGCTGGCGTGCACCGGCTGCAGGCCGGTGCGGTACCCGGAAGCCAGTTCCGGTGCAACTGGCAGCGCCTGGTCGGCCTTCGCCGCCCCGCTGGCGGCCAGCAGCCACAGGGCCACGAGCAGTGGCTTGGAAAATGTCATCGCGTGCTTCCTGCTTCACCCATTCAGCCCGCCACTGTGGGTCATGGCCAAACCCGAGTTCAAGCTTTTGCGCGATTTTCCTGGCTCCCGGCCTCGTCAGCGGGAGGCGGCAGCCTCAAACCACCTCTTCGAACGGCAGGCCCACATAGTTTTCGGCAATGTTCAGCAAACCTGCCGGCGAGGTCAGGAAGTACTCGCGATCAGCCTCTTGCATCTTCTGGTCCCAGGCGTCCTTGTGGCTGCCGAAGTCGTGCAGCAGTTGGGTCATGAACCAGCTGAAACGCTCGCCCTTCCATACCCGGCGCAGGGCCAGGGGCGAATACTGCTGCAACAGCTCGGTACGCCCCTCGCGGAACACCTTGAGCAGAATCCGGTACAGGTAGTTGACGTCCGAGGCTGCCAGGTTCAACCCCTTGGCCCCGGTTGGCGGCACGATATGCGCGGCATCGCCGACCAGGAACAGGTGGCCATACTGCATCGGTTCCACCACCAGGCTGCGCAGCGGCGCGATGCTCTTCTCCAGGGCCGGGCCTGTGACCAGGTCCGCTGCCACCTCGGCAGGCAAACGCGCTTTCAGTTCGGCCCAGAAGCGCTCGTCGGGCCACTCCTCGACACGGTCTTGCAGCGGCACTTGCAGGTAGTAGCGGCTGCGGGTTTGCGAACGTTGGCTGCACAGCGCGAAACCGCGGGCGTGGTGGGCATAGATCAGTTCATGGTTGACCGGCGGTGTATCCGCCAGCAGGCCCAGCCAGCCGAAGGGGTATACCCGTTCGTATTGTTTGAGCACACCCTCGGGAATGCTCTGCCGGGAAACCCCATGGAAGCCGTCACAGCCAGCAATGTAATCGCAATCCAGGCGCTGGACCTGACCGTCTTTTTCAAAGGTCAGGTAGGGCTTCTCGCCCTTGAGCTCATGCGGCTGAACATTGCTGGCCGAATAGAAGATGGGGGCCCCGTTGGCTGCACGGGCCTGCATCAGGTCACGGGTAACTTCGGTCTGGCCATAGACCATCACCGTCTTGCCGCCGGTCAGGGCCTTGAGATCCAGGCGCTGGCGGCGCCCGCCAACCAGCAGCTCGACACCTTCGTGCACCAGGCCTTCGCGGTCCATACGTTCGGCCACACCGGCCTCGCGCAACAGGTCGACCGTGCCCTGCTCCAGCACACCGGCGCGGATGCGGCCCAGCACGTACTCGGCGGTCTGGCGCTCGACGATCACCGTGTCGATACCGGCGTTATGCAGCAGTTGACCCAGCAGCAGGCCCGACGGGCCCGCGCCAATGATTGCAACCTGAGTTTTCATTGTTGTTGTCTCTGTTGGAACGATACCGGCCCTGCACTGGCGGTGGCGCGGCATCTGCTGTTAGGGTTTGCCTTTGCATTTTTACGGGCAAAACCCGCAACTGAGCTGTGCTATTCCATGCAAAACCTGCACTTTTACAAAAAACGTTCGATTAACGGACAGGCCAAAGCTGATGAAATCCACCCTACCCGGCGTTCCGCTGTTCAAGTTGTATGGGGAAAACCAGGCCTGGCCTGGTACCGACCTGCTGCACTGTGAGCCGATCCCGGCACGCAGCCGCCTGCACCACTGGGAGATCAAGCCCCACCAACATGCCGAGCTGTTTCAATTGCTGTACGTGCAACGCGGGCAGGCCCAGGTGGAAATCGAGGGCACCCGCACTGCCATAAGCGAAGCCGCGATCCAGGTGGTGCCCCCCCTGACCGTGCATGGCTTTCGCTTCAGTGCCGACATCCAGGGCCACGTGCTCACTTTTGGCGCCGCGCTGGTGGCCAACCTTGAGCAGCGCCTGGGCGCACCGCTGGCGGTGTTGTCCAAGCCGGTAAGCTACCCGCTGGGCCGGGATCGCGCGCACCTGCGCAGCCTGATCGAGACCTTGCAGCAGGAATACCAGGGCAACGCCCCATCGCGGGCCGCCATGCTGGAGGCGTTGGTGACCGCCCTGATGGTGTGGATCAGCCGCCGTCAGCAGCTTGGGCAGGCCCCGCGCACGCGCGATGAACGCGACCGCCAGTTGCTGGGGCAGTATTTGCGCCTGGTCGAAGCGCACTACCGCGAGCACTTGTCGATAGAGGCATTCGCCGCACGGCTGAATGTGCAGAGCCTGCAGTTGAACCAGCTGTGCCGGGCGCTGAGCGGGCAGACGGCGTTGCAAGTGGTGCACCAGCGCCTGTTGCTCGAGGCGCGGCGCAGCCTGGTTTACACACGCATGAGCATCGGCCAGTTGTCCGATAGCCTGGGGTTCAGCGACCCCACCTACTTTGCCCGCTGGTTCAAGCGCCTGAGTGGGCAAACGCCCAATGCGTATCGGCGGGCAGTGCAGCCTGAATGACCGGCCTGCCTGGCCCCAGGTCCGCAGGCCATGCCCACGCTCGCGCTTGCTTGACGTTTACGTCAAGCTGGCCTCAGGATACCCGGATACTTCCGCCTGAGCCCCAGCATGAGCACGCAGACCTACAGCATCTCCGACCTGTCCCGCGAACTGGACATCACCACCCGCGCCATCCGCTTCTACGAGGAACAGGGCCTGTTGAGCCCGGAGCGCCGGGGCCTGGAACGTATCTATTCGGCGCGCGACAAGGTCAGCCTGAAGCTCATATTGCGTGGCAAGCGCATCGGCTTTTCCCTGGCCGAGTGCCGCGAGCTGATCGAGCTGTACGACCCCACCAGCGGCAACCTCAAACAGCTCAACAGCATGCTGGCGAAAATCGCCGAACGCCGCGCCCAGCTGGAGCAGCAACTGCTCGACATTCACCAGATGCAACTGGAGCTGGACACGGCCCAGGAACGCTGCGAGCAAGCACTGGCCGCCACCCTCAACAACACAGACAACCGCTGAACGCCACAGGAAAACCACCATGTCCCTGCCCAACCACGTGCGCCTGGTCGAAGTCGGCCCCCGCGACGGCCTGCAGAACGAAGCCCAACCCATCAGCGTCAGCGCCAAGGTGCGCCTGGTAGACGACCTCACCGAAGCGGGCCTGGCCTACATTGAAGTGGGCAGTTTCGTGTCGCCCAAGTGGGTGCCGCAAATGGCCGGCTCGGCCGAAGTGTTTGCCGGCATCCAGCAGCGCCCAGGCGTTACCTATGCAGCGCTGGCACCGAACCTGCGCGGTTTTGAAGACGCACTGGCCGCAGGCGTAAAGGAAGTGGCGGTGTTCGCAGCGGCCACCGAAGCGTTCTCGCAGCGCAACATCAACTGCTCGGTCAGCGACAGCCTCAAGCGCTTCGAACCGATCATGGCAGCTGCCCGCAGCCACGGTGTGCGGGTGCGTGGCTATGTGTCGTGCGTGCTGGGCTGCCCCTACGAAGGCAAGGTCAGCGCCGAGCAGGTGGCACCGATTGCCCGCGAGCTGCGCGACATGGGCTGCTACGAGGTATCGCTGGGCGACACTATCGGCACTGGCACCGCCGGCGACACCCGGCGCCTGTTCGAGGTGGTGTCGGCGCAGGTGCCACGCGAGCAACTGGCCGGGCACTTCCATGACACGTATGGCCAGGCCCTGGCCAATGTCTACGCCAGCCTGCTCGAAGGCATCAATGTGTTCGACAGCTCGGTCGCCGGCCTGGGCGGTTGCCCGTATGCCAAGGGCGCCACCGGCAATATCGCCAGCGAGGATGTGCTTTACCTGTTGCAGGGGCTGGGCATCGAAACCGGCATCGACCTGGACCGGCTGATTGCCGCTGGGCAGCGCATCAGCCAGGTACTGGGCCGCAGCAACGGTTCACGGGTGGCGCGGGCGCGCATGGCGCAGTAGGTCATGAAGGTGTCACAGAGGTGTGGGTGAGTGTTACCGCCCCCCATTCCACAGCGAAAAATCGGGTAACAGGGAAACAAATCGACAAAAATTCGGGCCCTGCATTTTTTTAAAATCCGCTAACTGCTTGATTCTAAAGGGTATTCAAAAGTTGGCACGCTGCCTGCTATATCTTTCGTACAACAACAAAAAAAATGCGATACCCAATAAAAACAACAGATAACGGCTCTGACATAACAAGAACAACACGGCAGAGGCGCAGCAAGCAGATTTTTTTGGAGTAGGCAGTCTTTTCAGGGGCCCGCCCCGCGGTCTGGCACAGAACAACAAAACTACCTCGAGGTAGCAGCAGCCAGGTTCGGATCAGCAATGATGAAAGCAGGTCAGCGCTCAAAAAAATACGTTTGCTCTTGACCCCGCATGGGGGTCGCCCGCAACACCAGGACACGCCGACAAAAACAACAACAGGCCAGTCCCAATAATAAAAAAAGAGCAGGCAACAACGCTTTGAGGGGAGCTTCGGCTCCCCTCAGTGCTTCCTGCCCTCTTCCTCCTTCTGTTTATCCTCGTTTTCCCCCTCGAACTTGTCCACCAGCACCGGCATCGTGGCCAGCACCAGCAGGGCCAGCACCGTGCTGATCAGCGCTGTGGCTTCGCGGCCCATGCCAGCGGCCGTACCAATGGCAGCGGTCATCCACAAACCTGCGGCCGTGGTCAGCCCCTTCACATGGCTGGTGTCCTTGCCGTTGCCTTTGAGGATGGTGCCCGCACCCAGAAAGCCGATACCGGCGACGATACCTTGTATCACCCGGCTCAGGGCTTGTGCATCGGCCCCGGCCATGCTCGGTGCCAGCACGAACAGCGCGGCCCCCAGCGACACCAGCATGTGCGTGCGTACGCCCGCCGACTTGCCCCTGTGTTCGCGCTCGAACCCCAGTACTGCACCAAGCACCGCTGCCATCAACAGCCGTAAAAGAATGCGCGTGACCTCACTCGCGTCGGTCACATCGGCGAACTCTGCCTGTATTACCTGCCAGATCAGCTCCATTGCCTGGTTCCCATGCTGAGCATTGTGCTACCTGCCCGGCAGTGCGCAGGGTGTGTCTGCAAGCAGCCGGGCCTGCTGTGTATAGACACTGACCGCCAGCCGCCGTGCAAAGTGCCACTCAGCCCGTTGATGCAACGACCCGGCCCCCCTCGCGGTCCACCCTGTAACCCACCCAGGAGGCCTGACCATGCCCGTTGAAATCGATGAAGCCACCCGCCGTTGCACCTTGACGGGTGAAAACCTGCGTATCGAGTGTGCTGGCCCGGATATCGAAATCATTACCGACGAACAGTTGCGCATGTCGGTGGCGCTGCACGACGACAAACGCGTGCCCATCACCGAAGCCGAGGCCGACGCCTTGACGGTAGCAGGTGCGGTGGATAGCCGCAGGCACCTCAAGGCCAGCGCTCCAGGCTCGGTGGTCTAGGGGCCGGCGACGCCTGCGCGGTATCTGATATGGTTTTTGGTGCAAAATCTGAACCTGTGCTGCTAACAGTTTCGGCGCCATAGTGCTCATGCCTGATCGAGGCATGATGAGCACCCGCCCATGACTGACAGAATTCTTTGCACAGAGATCGACACCACCGCAGCCAGCGTCAAAACGCGCCGCACCGACAGCGGCATTTACACCCGCAGCTTCACCGGGCGGTACCGTAACCTGCGCGTGGGTTTCGCTGGCGCGCTTTTCTTGCTGTTCTTCGGCACCGCCTGGCTCGACTGGAACGGCCGCCAGGCGGTGCTGTGGGACCTGGCCAACAGCAAGTTCCACATCTTTGGCGCGACCTTCTGGCCCCAGGATTTCATTCTGCTGTCGGCGCTGCTGATCATCTGTGCTTTCGGCCTGTTCGCCGCGACCGTTTACGCCGGCCGGGTGTGGTGTGGCTACAGCTGCCCGCAAAGTACCTGGACGTGGCTGTTCATGTGGTGCGAAAAAGTCACCGAGGGCGACCGCAATAAGCGCATCAGGCTGGCCGCCGCCCCCTGGGGCCTGAACAAACTGGCCCGGCGCACGGCCAAGCACTGCCTGTGGCTGGCCATTGGCGTGGCCACAGGGCTGACCTTCGTGGGCTATTTCACCCCGATCCGCTCGCTGGCTGCAGAACTGCTGACCTTGCAATTGGGCGGCGTAGCGTTGTTCTGGGTACTGTTCTTCACCGCGGCCACCTACATCAATGCCGGCCTGCTGCGCGAGGCAGTGTGCCTGCACATGTGCCCGTATGCGCGGTTCCAGAGCGTGATGTTCGACAAGGACACCCTGGCAGTTGCCTACGACCCACGCCGTGGCGAGGCCCGTGGCCCGCGCAGAAAAGGCAGCAATGCTCGCGCCCAAGGTTTGGGCGACTGCATCGACTGTACCCTGTGTGTGCAGGTCTGCCCCACCGGTATCGATATCCGCGACGGTTTGCAGATGGCCTGCATCGGTTGCGCGGCGTGCATCGATGCCTGCGACGGGGTCATGGACAAAATGGGCTATGCCCGCGGGCTGATTGGCTACAAGTCCGAACACAGCCTGCAAGGCGGCTCCACCCACTGGCTGCGGCCACGCCTGCTGGGCTATGCCACTGCGCTGGTGGTCATGCTGGCAGCGCTGGTGCTGGCCTTGCAGCTGCGCCCGATGGTGTCGCTGGACGTGATCAAGGACCGCGGCCTGTTCCGCGAAAACGCCCAGGGCCAGATCGAGAACATCTACCTGCTCAAGGTCATCAACAAGACCGAGCGCACCCAACACTACGTGCTGCGCCTGCAGGATGCCGACGGCTTCACCTTGCAGGGCGACACCGCGCTGGTCATCCCCGCAGGCGAAATGAGCGAACTGCCGGTGTCGGTGGCAATGCTCGCCGAGCGGCCGACCAGCAGTTCGCAGACACTCAGTTTTGTCATCAGCGAACGTGACGACCCCGCCATACGCAGCGTGGCCCACAGCCGCTTCGTCGCACCCATGAACCGCTGATCCCTTACACTGCAACCACCTTGCCTGCCAGGCTTCGACAGAAGGCCAGAATGAAACGCTACGAACGCTTCGCCGACGATATTGCCGAACTGATCCGCTCCGGGGTGCTCGGCCCCGGCCAGCGGGTGCCCTCGGTGCGCTACGCCAGCCAGACGCACGGGGTCAGCCCGTCCACGGTGTTCCAGGCCTATTACCTGCTGGAACGGCGCGGGCTGATCCGCGCCAGGCCACGCTCGGGGTACTTCGTGAACGCCCACGCGCCGCGCCAGTTCAGCGAGCCGCAGCCGCTACAGCCGGCCAGCGAGTCCACCGATGTCGACGTCAGTGCCCTGGTGTTCTCCATCCTCGACTCGATCAAGGACCCCAACACCGTGGCGTTCGGCTCCGCCTTCCCCAGCCCCGAGCTGTTCCCGCTGCAACGCCTGTCACGCTCGCTGGCCAGCGCCAGCCGCAGCATGGACCCGCGCATAGTGGTGACCGACCTGTCACCCGGTAACCCGCAGCTGCGCCGCCAGATCGCGCTGCGCTACATGGTTGGCGGGCTGATGCTGCCCATGGAGGAACTGCTGATCACCAACGGCGCCCTGGAGGCGTTGAACCTGTGCCTGCAGGCGGTCACCCAGCCGGGCGACCTGGTCGCCATCGAAGCGCCCGCGTTCTATGCCTGCCTGCAGGTGCTGGAGCGGCTCAAGCTCAAGGCAGTGGAAATCCCGGTGCACCCGCGCCAGGGCATGGACCTGGACGTGCTCGCGCAAACCCTGGACAAGCACCCGGTCAAAGCCGTGTGGTGCATGACCAACTTCCAGAACCCGGTCGGCGCCAGCATGCCAGAGGCGAACAAGCAGGCGCTGGTACAACTGCTGGCACGGCACCAGGTGCCCCTGATCGAGGACGACGTTTACGCCGAGCTGTACTACGCGCAGCAGGCACCCAAGCCGGCCAAGGCGTTCGACACCCAGGGGCTGGTGATGCACTGCGGCTCGTTCGCCAAGAGCCTGGCCCCTGGCTACCGCATTGGCTGGGTCGCGGCCGGGCGTTACGCGCAGAAAATCGAGCGGCTGAAGTTGATGACGTCCCTGTGTGCATCGATGCCTGCCCAGGCCGCCATCGCCGACTACCTGCAGCACGGCGGCTACGACCGCCACCTGCGCAAACTGCGCTACGCACTGGAAGGCCAACAGGCCAACATGCTCGCCGCTATCGCCCGGTACTTCCCGGCCCAGACGCGGGTCAGCCAGCCCTCCGGGGGTTACTTTCTGTGGCTGGAGCTGCCCGAGCAAATGGACGCGCTCAAACTGTTCCACATGGCCCTGGCCCAAGGCATCAGCATCGCCCCCGGGCCGATCTTTTCGCCCACCCGACGTTTCGGCAACTGCATTCGCCTGAACTACGGCAGCCCCTGGAACGCCGCCGCCGAACAAGCCATGGAAACCCTGGGGCGGATCATTCGGTCATTTTGAAGGCAAATGGCAATCATGGTAACTATAGTAGTGCGATCCATTACCGAGGGAGCTCAGCATGGTTCAGGACGATGCCGCTTCTCGCACACAGGCACTTCACGACAAGGTGCTCGAACTGGAGGCCCAGGTTGCTGAGCTGCAGCTGAAAGCGGCCTGCCAGGATGTTTTGCTCCAGCACATGGAAGAGGGGTTTTGTGTACTGGAGCTGCTGGAGGACGATAACGGGCAGGTCCATGACTACCGCTACATCCTCAGCAATGAGGCCTGCCTTCGTCACACTGCCCATGCCAAGCAGATGGGCCAGACCGCCCGTGAACTGATCCCGAACGAAGTCGATACCTGGCTACCCCGCTTCGCCGAAGTGGCGCGCAGCGGCCGTGCGTTGCAGTTCGAAGAACGGCTGGCCGCGACCGATCGCTGGTTGAGCCTGTCGGTGCACCGGCTGGAGCCTGCCAGCGATAAACGCGTAGCCGTGATCTTTACCGGTATGCCAACCGCGCAAGTCAGCGTGCACCGGCTGCAGGCAATCAATCAGCAACTGGCCGAGCGTGTAGACCAGGCAGACGCAAACAACAAACTGCTGGGGGAATTGGTCGACCACAGCCTGGCCAATGTATTTGCTGCCGACTGCAACCTCAGGCTGCTGGCCATCAATCGCACAGCACAGGAAACGTTCCTGCGCTTGCGCGGGTTCGTCCCCCAGGTCGGCGACCACATTCCGCAGTTGCTGGCGCGCCAGCCCGATATCATGAGCCAGCTGGCACCGGTCTGGCCGCGCATAGTGGCGGGCGAGGCCTTCGTCGACAACATTGCCCTAGGGCCGCCTGAAGCACTGCGGCACTACGAAATCCGCTACAACCCGTTGCGTGATAACCGCTTGATGGTTCAGGGTGGCTACCTGTTCGCCTACGACATCACCGAGCGCATCAACGAACAGCAGCGCCTGCGCAAGATTGAAACTGCCCTGGTCCAGTCGCAGAAGATGGAAGCGGTCGGTCAGTTGACCGGGGGTATTGCCCACGACTTCAACAATTTCCTGGGCAGCATCCTGGCTGCCCTGGAAAGCGCCATTCAACGCCAGGATGAACAGCGCTACCCCGAAGCCGCGCGGTTGCTTGGCGCGGCCCGCCAGGACGCCCAACGGGCCGCGGCGGTGGTACAGCGGCTATTGGCATTTGCCCGCCAACAGGTACTGACGCCCCAGGCGGTGGACGTGCATCAGTTGCTGGCTGGCATGCGCGAACTGCTCATCAACTCGCTGCATGCGGGCATTCATTTCAACGACCAGACCCAGCCGGGTGCGTGGCCGGTTCGCGTCGACCTCTCGCAGCTGGAGAGCTCCTTGCTCAACCTGTGCATCAAT
Organism: Pseudomonas sp. PARCl1; assembly: GCF_947311875.1. NCBI lineage: Bacteria > Pseudomonadati > Pseudomonadota > Gammaproteobacteria > Pseudomonadales > Pseudomonadaceae > Pseudomonas > Pseudomonas sp. PARCl1. The sequence continues at coordinate 207,932 of NZ_CAMZMX010000002.1, read as the reverse complement.
GCCCGCGATGCCATGCCCTCCGGCGGCACGCTGTGCATTGGCAGTGCCAACCAGACACTGACCCACGAGCAGGCCCTCAGCCTGGACGTGCCGTGTGGCGACTATGTACGGATCAGCGTCAGCGACTCGGGCATCGGCATGCCAGCCAACGTGATGCAGCGAGCATCGGAACCGTTTTTCACCACCAAGCCGCTTGGCCAGGGTTCTGGGCTGGGGCTGTCAATCGTCTACGGCTTCATCCGGCAATCCAGGGGCCAGCTGCAAATCGACAGTGTGCCGGGTAAAGGAACCTGCATCGATATCTACCTGCCCAGGGACGACACCCAGGTGGCGGCCCCACCGGCGTTGCCCCAACCCCCACCGCCCATGCCTGCCAGAACGGCCAACCTGATCATGCTGGTGGAGAACCAGGAAACCATGCGCCTGGTCATCAGCGAAATTCTGCAGGAGCAAGGCCACGACGTGCATGCATTCGGCGATGGTCAACACGCCGTGGCCGCGCTGCACGGCGGCCTGCAGCCGGACTTGTTGATCACCGATATCGGCCTGCCTGGAGGGCTGGTTGGTCAGCCACTGGGCAACAGCCTGCCGGACACCACGCCGGTGGTGTTCATCACCGGCTATACCAGCGAGCAACCGGAGCTGCCCACAGCACGTCGTTTCGCGGTCCTGCACAAGCCCTTCGAGCTGGCACAGCTCAGCGACCTGGTGGCGCGGATGCTGGCCGGCACGCCGTTGTCACGCTGAGCGGCACGGCTCAGCGCCCGCCGCCCAGGTCGATGAACCTGCCGGTGGCATAAGAGGGAGGCGCAAGTGGCAGCCGACACCGCGTGCCAACCTGCACAACGGCATCAATGCCCCGCCGATGCCGGCCCCGCCTTGGCGGTGAACGGCGGCTTGGCGAACCACACCAACAGGATCAACCCGGCGAACACCCAGGTCATCAGGGTGAAGTAGTCAACCGTGGACATCATGTAGGCCTGCCCGTTGAGTATCTGCTCAAGCTGCGCATAACTCTGCGGGTTGGCCCCGCCCAGCTGTTCGAGGGTATGCCGCGTGGTCGGGTCGAACTGGCTGATGTTCTCGCTCAGGTAAGCATGATGCTGGTCCGCCCGGCGAATCCAGATCCAGGTGGTCAACGACGCCGCAAAGCTGCCGCCCAAGGTCCGCAGGAAGGTGGCCAGCCCCGAGCCGTCGGCGATCTGCTGCGGCGGCAGGTCGGACAGCAGGATGCTCAAGGTCGGCATGAAGAACAACGCGACCCCGATCCCCATGAACAACTGCACCAGTGCCACATGCTGGAAATCCACCTCGCTGGTGAACCCGGCGCGCATGTAGCAGCTGCCCCCGATTGCCAGGAACGCCAGCCCCGCCAGCACGCGCAGGTCGAAGCGGTGCGCGTACTTGCCCACGAACGGTGACATGATCACCGGCAGCAAGCCGATCGGCGCCACCGCCAGGCCCGCCCAGGTGGCGGTGTAGCCCATTTGCGTCTGCAACCACTGCGGCAGGATCAGGTTGATACCGAAGAAGCCGGCATACCCCCCGACCAGCACCAGCGTGCCTACGCGAAAATTGCGGTGCACGAACAGCCGCAGGTTCACCACCGGGTGGCGGTCGGTCAGCTCCCAGATCACGAACACCGCCAGGAACACCACCGATATCAGACTACCGGCGATGATGAACGACGACTCGAACCAGTCCAGGTCGTTACCCTTGTCCAGCACCACCTGCAACGCACCCACGCCAATGATCAGTGTCAGCAGGCCGATGTAGTCCATCGGCTGGCGGCTGGTCACCACCGGCCGGGTGCGCATTTGCTGGCGCACCACTGCAGCAGCGAACAGGCCGATCGGCACGTTGATGAAGAAGATCCATGGCCAGCTGTAGCTGTCGGTGATCCAGCCACCCAAAATCGGCCCGGCAATCGGCGCCACCACCGTGACCATCGCCAGCAGCGCCAGGGCCATCCCCCGTTTCGCCGGCGGGTAGACGGCAATCAGCAGGGTCTGGGTCATGGGATACAGCGGCCCGGCCACCACGCCCTGCAGCACGCGGAAGCCGACCAGCTCCGGCATGGACTGGGCGATACCACACAGGAACGACGCCAGCACGAACAGCAACGTGGCCCAGATGAACAGCTTCACCTCACCAAAACGCCGGCTCAGCCAGCCGGTGAGCGGCAAGGCAATGGCATTGCTCACCGCGAACGACGTGATGACCCAGGTGCCCTGCTCGTAGCTGACGCCCAGGTTGCCGGAGATGGTCGGCAAGGCCACGTTGGCAATGGTGGTGTCGAGCACCTGCATGAACGTGGCCAGCGACAGGCCGATGGTGGTCAGCAGCAGGCTCGGCGGGGTGAACTGCGCTGCGGCGTTATCGCTCATCGCTGCGCCGTCTTGCCAGGGGCGCTGTTTTCGTGAATCAGCTTGGCAATCAGGGTATCGGCTTCGCCCAGCTGGCGGTCATAAACCTCAGTGGTATAGCTGGCCTTCTGCGGCGGTTGCTGGGCAAGGGTCGGGCCGCTCTGGTCGTGCAGGTTGACCTCGACCACGGTGGACAGGCCGATACGCAGCGGGTGGTCCTTGAGTTGCTCGGGGTTCAGGTGAATACGCACGGGCACCCGCTGCACGATCTTGATCCAGTTGCCCGTGGCGTTCTGCGCCGGTAGCAGGGCGAAGGCGCTGCCGGTGCCTGCGCCGAGGCTGTCGACGGTACCGCTGTACGTCACTGCGCTGCCGTAAAGGTCAGCACTGATCTCTACCGGCTGGCCAATCCGCATGTCGCGCAACTGGGTTTCCTTGAAGTTGGCGTCGATCCAAACCTGGTCCAGCGGGATCACCGCCATGGTCGCGGTGCCCGGCTGCAGGCGCTGGCCCAGCTGCACGGTCCGCTTGGCGACATACCCGGTGACCGGCGCCACCAAGGTAGTGCGCGCGTGGTCGAGGTAAGCCTGGCGCAGGTCGGCTGCAGCCGCCATGACCTCAGGGTGCGAAGACACCACAGTGTCGTCGACCAGGGCACTGCTGGTGCTCAGTTGCTGGCGGGCGCTGTTGACCGCGGCCTGGGCCACGCTCAGGTCATCGCGGGCGTGGGACAGCTCCTCGGCAGCGATGGCACCGCTGTCGGCCAGCACCTTGCGCCGGTTGAAGTCCTGCTGCGCCTTGCGCAGTTCGGCCTGGCGGGTCGCCAGCTGGGCCTTGAGCGAGTCGACATTGCTGTACAGTCCGCGCACCTGGCGCACGGTGCGCGCCAGGTTGGCTTCGGCCGACTGCAGGGCCACCTGGCTGTCGGCCGGGTCGAACTGCAGCAGCACCTGGCCGGCATGCACCAGGTCGCCGTCATCGGCGCCAATGCTGGTCACAGTGCCGGTGATCAAGGGGGTGATCTCCACCACGTTGCCGTTGACGTAGGCGTCGTCGGTGCTTTCATACCAGCGGCCGACCAGGCTGTACCAGGCCCAGGTGCCGATGCCGGCAAGCACCAGCAGCAACAGCAGGCCAAGCAGCCAGGCCTTGCGCTTGCGCGACGGCTCGGGCGCTGCGGAGGGTGTCGGGGTGTCTGTGGAAGTGGCCATGACAATACCTTGAAAATTCGTGACAGGGTTCAACGGTCGCCGAAGCGGCGCACCGTCAAGGGGTCGCCGGCATTGAGCAGGACCTTGGCCAACAGGCCTTCCAGGGTCTGCAACTCTTCTGGGGCCAGCACGCCGCACAGTTCGTTCATAGCGGCAGCGCCGATTTCCGGCAGGCGGTCGGCCAGGCGCTGGCCATCGGCCGTCAGCGCCAGGCGCACCTGGCGCCGGTCGTCGGCGCAGCGGTTACGCACGATCAGCTCCTTCTGCTCGAGGCGGTCGAGCATGCGGGTCATCGAACCGCTGTCCAGCCCGAGGTAGCGACACAGTTCGGCCGGCGTATCCACCTGGTACTGGGTGACGATGATCAACACCTTGAACTGGGCGGCGGTCACGCCCTCCGACTCCAGGTGCCAGTCGAGGATGCGGTCCTTGAGGATCGCCGCGCGCCCCAGCAGCATGCCAATGGCGCAGCTCTGGAAGTTTTCGGGGGAAAAATGGGCCATCGATGACCGCTCGGGGAGTTGTGTGAAAATATTACTGCCTAGGCAGTGAATGTCAAAGCTTTGATTAGCTTGCTATGCAAAATTTCATCATTCAGTGCGTTCGGTACCCACGGTCATGGCCTGCGCAAGCCCCGCCCTTGGCCAGGGCGCCACCCGCGTTGCTACTGCCGAGCCCGCAGCCCCAACGCTTCGACCGCCCCGCAGGCTATGGCCATGCCCACCAGCTCTGCCAGGCTGGTCGCCTGGAGCCGCTTCATTACCCGGCCGCGGTAAAGGTCGACGGTTTTCACACTGATGCCCAAGCGTTCGGCGATTTCACGGTTGCTCAGCCCTTGGGCCAACGGCACGAACACGTCACGCTCTCGCGGCGTGAGGCTGTCGATACGCGCCTGCACCTGCGCCAGCGCCTGATCGCCCTGGCGTACCCGCCCCGCGCGCTCCAGTGCGGCCTGCACACTGTCGAGCAGCAACTGATCGTTGTAGGGCTTTTCGATGAAGTCACAGGCACCCGCCTTGAACGCCCGTACCACGATGGGCACGTCGGCATGCCCGCTGACGAACACCACCGGCAGGGCCAGCCCACGCGCGTGCATGGCCTGCTGCACGGCAAGGCCACCGAGCCCCGGCATGCGCACATCCAGGAGCACGCAGGCAGGCCCGTCGTCGACGCACGCCTCCAGAAACGCCTGCCCGGTGGCAAATGGCAACGCCTGCAGGCCTACCGACTGCAGCAACCAGACAGTCGAATCGCGCATTCCCTGGTCGTCATCGACCACATAGACTTTTGCTTGCACCGCAGCTTCCCCTTAGCGCCTGCTGACTACCAGCCGGCAGCACAATACCAGACCACCGTTGTCTCCCACCCGCGCCCACAGGCTGCCGCCGAAGCCTTCGATCAGGCTGCGGCTCATGCTCAACCCCAGGCCCAGGCCATCCGCCTTGCTGGTGGTGAACGGCGTAAAAATTGCGTCCAGGTGTTCAGGCGCGACCCCTGTGCCCTGGTCGGCGACTTCGACCAGCACGCCGTCGCCATCCCGCGTTGCGCCAAGCAGGACATGCGATGGCCGCTCGCCGTGGTGTTCACGGTTGGCCTCTATGGCATTGCGCAGCAAGTTGAGCAGCACCTGCTCCAACAGCACCCGGTCGGCGTACACCGAAGGCAGTTGCGCGCTGACGCGTAGCTCGATCTGCACCTGGTCACGGGCGGCCTCCCAGGCGCACAGGCGCATGGCTTCGCCAGCCACTTCAGCCACGTCCAGCGCCTGCAGGCGCCGCGGCCCCTTGCGCAGGAACGCGCGCAGGCGGCGGATCACTTCGGCGGCATGGGTAGCCTGCTCGCTGATACGCTGCAGGCCCTGCCCCACCCGCTCCAGGGCCTGCGGGTCACGCCCCAGGCTGTGCAGGTAGCGCTGACTGGCGTTGGCATAGTTGACCACGGCAGCCAGCGGCTGGTTGAGCTCGTGGGCAATGCCTGAAGCCAGTTCACCCAGGGTGGCCAGCCGCGCGCTGTGCGCCAGGTTCTCCTGGGCTTCGATTCGCAAGGTGATGTCGCGAGACACGCTGACCACCTCCACCACCGCGCCCGTGTAGGTTTCGCGGATCGCCCGGCTGGCGATCTCGAACCAACGGTAGCCCCCGCTGGCCTGGCGCACCCGGCAGGTCATGGTGTGGTAGCCGTCCTGGTCCAGTGCAGCGGCGGCCTGGCGCAGCACCTGGCGGCGCTCACGCGGGTGCAGCAGGCCATGCACCAGCCTGCCACGCAGTTGCTCAGGCCAAAGGCCCAACAGACGATGGGCGGCCGGTGAGGCATCGAGAAAACGGCCATCGGGGCTGTGCCGCGAAATCAGGTCGGTGGTGTTCTCGATGATCAACCGGTACAGGCGCCTGGCGCGGCTGGCTTCGCGTGCGCCCTGGCGCTCTTCGCTGGCGTCACGGCAGCGGCCCAGCACCTGCTGGCCCTGGTCGTCCGGCATGAATGTCCAGAGCACGGTGCGCGCGCCGACCTGTACCTCCACGTCGCTGATTGCGCGGTGCTGGCGCAGGCAGGCGCGGACCAGCGCCGCATAGTTGGCCGGCAGCCAAGCAAGCAACGTAGGCCCCTCGGCAACCCAGGCCTGCAAGGCCGGGTTCAGCGCCACCACGCTGGCATCGGCGGCCAGCAGCAGGCTCGGTTGTGGGTCCATGGCCAGCAAGCAGGCGGCAGGTTGATCCACGTTGAAGGGCTCCTATCTAGTATTTCTACTATATTGCTATGGTCGATATTCCTATTACCATAGCCATTCGCGTAAAAATGCGACAGAGGGAGCGCCCCACCGTGCGCCTCCCTGTGCACCCTGAACAGAGCTAACAATCAGCCACCGGGGGCCAGGCAGCAGCCGCTGCGCCTGCCTCCCTTACAGGACTACCGCATGTCGATCTATGCCCAGGGCCTGCAGCCCGCTGCCGTCAACCATGTCGCCCTCACCCCGCTGAGTTTCATCGAGCGCACCGCCGCCGTGTACGGCGACTACCCCGCGGTCATTCACGGTGCCATCCGCCGTAACTGGCAGGAAACCTACCAACGCTGCCGACGCCTGGCCAGCGCCCTGGTCGGCCGCGGCATTGGCCGTGGCGACACGGTAGCGGTCATGCTGCCGAATATCCCGGCCATGCTCGAAGCGCATTTCGGCGTGCCGATGACCGGTGCCGTACTCAATACCCTGAATGTGCGCCTGGACGCCGAGGCCATTGCCTTCATGCTGCAGCATGGCGAGGCCAAGGTGCTGATCACCGACCGCGAATTCCACACGGTCATCGCAGCCGCCCTGGCCCTGCTCGAGCACCCGCCACTGGTGGTGGATGTGGATGACCCGGAATACGGTGAGGGCCGAGCAGTCAGCACGTTGGACTATGAAGCCCTGCTTGCCGAGGGCGACCCGGCGTTTGCCTGGGACTGGCCGGATGACGAGTGGCAGGCCATTTCGCTCAACTACACCTCCGGCACTACCGGCAACCCCAAGGGCGTGGTCTATCACCACCGTGGCGCGTACCTGAACGCCATTGGCAACCAGATGACCTGGGCCATGGGCCATCGCCCGGTGTACTTGTGGACCTTGCCGATGTTCCACTGCAACGGCTGGTGCTACCCCTGGACCATCACCGCCCTGGCCGGCACCCACGTGTTCCTGCGCCGGGTCGACCCGCAAAAGGTCCTGAACCTGATCCGCGAACACCGGGTCAGCCACCTGTGCGGTGCGCCGATCGTACTCAACGCCCTGGTCAACATGCCCGAGGCAGCCAAGGCTGCCATCGAGCACCCGGTGCAGGCGATGGTGGCCGGCGCAGCGCCCCCGGCCAAGGTCATTGGCGCCGTCGAGCAAATGGGCATCAAGGTGACCCACACCTATGGGCTGACCGAGGTCTACGGCCCGGTGACCGTGTGCGCCTGGCACGAGGAATGGGATGCGCTGACGCTGGAAGAGCGTGCGCAAATCAAGGCCCGCCAGGGGGTACGCTACCCCACCCTCGACGGGCTGATGGTCGCGGACCCGCAAAGCCTCGAACCTGTGCCGCGCGATGGCAACACCCTGGGCGAGATCTTCATGCGCGGCAATACCGTGATGAAGGGCTACCTGAAAAACCCGGAAGCTACCGCTGAAGCCTTCCGTGGGGGCTGGTTCCATACCGGCGACCTGGCCGTGTGGCACGCCGATGGCTATGTGGAGATCAAGGACCGGCTCAAGGACATCATCATTTCCGGCGGCGAGAACATCTCCACCATCGAAGTCGAGGACGCACTGTACAAGCACCCGGCAGTGCTGGAGGCCGCCGTGGTGGCCCGCCCGGACGAAAAGTGGGGCGAAACCCCGTGCGCCTTCGTCGCCCTCAAGCCCGGCCGCGAAGACACGCGCGAAGCCGACATCAGCAGCTGGTGCCGCGAGCACCTGGCCGGGTTCAAGGTGCCGAAGACGGTGGTGTTCGGTGAGCTGCCCAAGACCTCCACCGGCAAGATCCAGAAGTACTTGCTGCGCGACCGCGCCAGAACCCTCTGACCCCATGGGGCCTGTTCGCGGCTTGACCCACATGCGCCCGCTGTTGCGCGAGCGGGATCAGCCGCGAAGGGCCAACCCTGATGTGCCATTTTTCCAGAGCCGCCAATGACCACCTACACTGCCCCCCTGCGCGACATGCGCTTCGTACTGCACGATGTATTCAACGCCCCGGCCCTGTGGGCGCGCCTGCCGGCCCTGGCCGAGCACATAGACGCCGACACCGCCGACGCCATTCTGGAAGAAGCGGCCAAGGTCAGCAGCCAGCTGGTCGCCCCGCTCAGCCGCCAGGGTGACGAGCAAGGCGTGCGTTTCGACGCCGGCAGCGTCACGACGCCCGATGGCTTCCGCGAAGCGTGGAACACCTACCGCGAGGGCGGCTGGGTCGGCCTGGGCGGCAACCCGGCCTATGGCGGCATGGGCATGCCGAAGATGCTGGGGGTGCTGTTCGAAGAGATGCTCTACGCGGCCGACTGCAGCTTCAGCTTGTATTCGGCGCTGAGCGCTGGCAGTTGCCTGGCGATCGATGCGCACGCCAGCGAGGCGCTCAAGGCCACTTACCTGCCGCCCCTCTACCAAGGGCGCTGGGCCGGCACCATGTGCCTGACCGAGCCGCATGCCGGCACCGACCTGGGGTTGATCCGCAGCCGCGCCGAAGCCCAGGCCGACGGCAGCTACCGCATCACCGGCAGCAAGATCTTCATCACCGGCGGCGAGCAGGACCTGACCGAGAACATCATCCACCTGGTGCTGGCCAAGCTGCCCGATGCGCCCGCCGGTGCCAAGGGCATCTCGTTGTTCCTGGTGCCCAAGTTCCTGGTTGACGCCAATGGCCGGCTGGGCGAGCGCAATGCTGCCCACTGCGGCTCGATCGAACACAAGATGGGCATCAAGGCCTCGGCCACCTGCGTGATGAATTTCGATGCAGCCACGGGTTATCTGGTGGGCGCCCCGAACAAGGGCCTGGCGGCCATGTTCACCATGATGAACTATGAACGCCTGTCGATCGGCATCCAGGGCATCGGCTGTGCCGAGGCGTCGTACCAGGCGGCTGCCCGCTACGCCAACGAGCGCCTGCAGAGCCGCGCCGCCGTGGGCCCGCAGCTGCGGGACAAAGCCGCCGACCCGATCATCCACCACGGCGATGTGCGGCGCATGTTGTTGACCATGCGCACCCTCACCGAAGGGGGCCGGGCGTTTGCCGCCTATGTGGGCCAGCAGCTCGACCTGGCGCGCTATGCCGAAGCTGGCAGTGAACGCGAGCAGGCCCAGCGCATGGTGGCGCTGTTGACCCCGGTGGCCAAGGCGTTCTTCACCGACAACGGCCTGGAAAGCTGCGTGCTCGGCCAGCAGGTGTACGGTGGCCACGGCTACATTCGCGAATGGGGCCAGGAGCAACGGGTACGTGATGTGCGCATCGCGCAGATCTACGAAGGCACCAACGGCATCCAGGCCCTCGACTTACTGGGGCGCAAGGTGCTGGCTGACGGCGGCCAGGCACTGGCCAGCTTCGCCGCCGAGGTACGGGCGTTCAGCCTGGAAGCCCCACTGCACCGGGCAGCCTTGCAGGCAAGCCTGACGCGGCTGGAGGCCACCAGCGCGTGGTTGCAGGCACGCGCCACTGAAGACGCGAACCTGGTCAGTGCGGTGGCGGTGGAGTACCTGCAGCTGTTCGGGCTTACCGCGTATGCCTATATGTGGGCACGCATGGCGGCGGTGGCGTTGGCCAAACAGCATGAAGACAGCGGGTTTTACGGCGCCAAGCTGGCCTGTGCGGACTTTTTCTTCCAGCGCGTGTTGCCGCGCGAGTTGGCACTGGAGGCCAGCATTCGTGCAGGCAGTGCCAGCCTGTACGGGCTGGCAGCAGCGCAGTTCTGACGGCGGGCGCGAAAGGTTCTCAAACGCTCAAAACCGTTGCAATTCCAGCGGAAAACCGGCACAACTGATAGTCATTCGCCATTACCCAGGTTCTCCGGGGCCCATGCGCAAGGGTAGAATGCGCAAAACCCGGAGCCGCAATGAACCAAGACCGCCTCAAGCCCACCCCTGACGATGCGATCACCGACGCCGCCGCGCATTGGTGCATGCGCTTGCATGCAGACGATTGCACGGCGGCCGAGCGCGAGGCATTCCTGCGTTGGCAGGCGGCTGACCCCAGGCATGCCGATGAGTACCAGGCCATGCTGGAAATCTGGCAAACCGCCGACCTGCTGCCGCGCACCGCCACGATCATGGACGTCAACCCAGCGGCCATCGCCATCAGGCGCCGGCGTAACTGGCGGCCCCTGGCTTCTGCCGCCGCCATCGCCCTGGCCGTGCTGCCACTGGCGGGCTGGTTCGGCTGGGAACAGGGTTGGTTGCCCAATCGCTACCAGCACTTCGAAGCGACTGACCACATGCAGAGCGTGGTCCTGAGCGACGGCAGCCAGGTGCAACTCAACCTGCACAGCGAGCTGACCTTCCTCAATTACAAGGACCAGCGCCAGGTCACACTCAAGCGTGGCGAAGCGTTCTTCAAGGTCTGGCACGACAGCAGCCACCCGTTCATCGTGCGCGCCGGCCGCGGGCAGACGCGCGTGACCGGCACCCAGTTCAACGTGTGGAAGTATCGTGATCAGGTCAAGGTCACGTTGCTGGAAGGTTCGGTGCTGGTCTCCAGCGACGGCAGCGACGGCGGCTATCGCCTTGGCCCTGGCATGCAGGCCAGCTACCACAAGGGCGACTTCGAACCGCAACTGGAACAGAGCGGCGACGTTGGCAATAGCCTGGCCTGGCGCAGCGGCAAACTGGTGCTCGACAACCTCAGCCTGGAACAGGCACTACCGGTGATCAACCGCTACCTCGACGCGCCGTTGCGGCTGGCCGATGCCAGCACCGGGCGCATCCGCATCAGCGGTGTCTACAATACCCGTGAGGTGGAACGCCTGGTCAACAACCTGCCCAAGGTGCTGCCGGTCTACCTGACCCGCAGCAAGGACGGCAGCACCGTGCTCAACCGCATTTCGCCGCCGCCTGGCAAAGGCTGACGCCCGCCCCGCCTTACAAGGTCATGGCCGCCAGCCAGCCGAACGCCAGCAACGGCAGGTTGTAATGGATGAAGGTCGGGATCACGGTGTCCCAGATGTGGTGGTGCTGGCCATCCACGTTAAGCCCGGAGGTCGGGCCCAAGGTGGAGTCCGACGCCGGCGAGCCGGCGTCACCCAGGGCACCGGCAGTGCCGACGATGCATACCGTGGCCAGCGGGTCGAAGCCCAGTTGGACGCACAGTGGTACGAAGATCGCAGCCAGGATCGGCACGGTGGAAAACGACGAACCGATGCCCATGGTCACCAGCAGCCCCACCAGCAGCATCAGCAAGGCACCTACGCCCTTGCTGTGGTCGATCCACTGCGCCGAAGCCTGCACCAGGCTGTTCACCTCGCCCGTGGCCTTCATCACCTCGGCAAAGCCCGAGGCGGCGATCATGATGAAGCCGATCATGGCCATCATCTTCATGCCCTCGGTGAACAGGTCGTCGGTGTCGCGCCACTTGACGATGCCCGACAACGAGAAGATCAGAAAGCCGACCATGGCGCCGATGATCATCGAATCGAGCAGCAGTTGCACGATGAACGCCGCCGCAATCGCCAGCCCGGCCACCAGCAGCGTCACCGGGTTGTACTGCACGCTCACCTGCTCCACCTGGGCAATGCGTGCCAGGTCGTAGTCGCGTTTCTTGCGGTAGCTGACGAACACGGCCAGCAACAGGCCGACAAGCATGCCGGCAGCCGGGATCGCCATGGCGTGGGTGACGTTGATGCCGCTCACGTCGACACCGGCGCGGGCCACGTTGGCCAACAGGATTTCATTGAGGAAAATGTTGCCAAAGCCCACCGGCAGGAACATGTAGGGGGTAATCAGGCCGAAGGTGATCACGCAGGCGATGAGCCGCCGGTCGATGCGCAGGCGGGTCAGCACATACAGCAGCGGCGGCACCAGCAGCGGGATGAAGGCGATGTGAATGGGCAGGATGTTCTGCGACGACACCGCCACCGCCAGCATCAGGCCGATCATCAGCCACTTGAGCTTGCCAGCATTGGCATGGCCCTGGCGGTCGATCATGGCCAGGGCGCGGTCGGCCAGGGCATGGGCCAGGCCGGACTTGGCGATCGCCACGGCAAAGGCGCCCAGCAATGCATAGGACAAGGCCACCGTGGCCCCACCACCGAGGCCGCCGTTGAAGGCCTTGAGTGTGCCTTCCATTCCCAGGCCACCGGTCAGGCCGCCGACGAGGGCGCCAATGATCAGGGCGATGACCACGTGCACGCGGGACAGGCTGAGTATCAGCATGATGCCGACCGCGGCGATCACTGCATTCATGGTGGGCTTACCTCTTTACGACAGAAAAAAGCGCGAACTCTGAAGCAGTGGGCGGCAGATGTCAAAATTGCCAGGTTGCGGCGGATTTCACCGGGGACAAATTTAAATTGAATGTTTGAATAAAGAAAAATCCTACAGCGCCGATACGGTGATGTTGGGGCCACTTGCCTGCCCCCACGACCTGCCCACCCTGCCCAAAGCCATAACCCTTACTGCATTGAAAAAGGGAACCGCCCCATGCCTTTGCGACAACTCTCCATCCAGTGGAAGATCACCCTGCTCGCCGGCCTTTGCCTGGCCAGCATCGTCACCCTGCTCGTCGGCCTGTCGCTGTACCGCATGGACCACAGCTCGGACCTGGTCAAGGCCAGCAGCATGCAGATGTTGACCGAGGCGGCGCAGTCGCGCATCGAGTCGCAAGGTGAAGTACAGGCGTTGAACATTCGCCGCCAGTTCATGGACGCCTACCAGTACGGTGCCGGTTTCGCCCGCCAGGTGCTGTTCCTGCGCGAACAGGCCGAAAAGCGCTTTCTCGATGCCTTCGACCTGCGCGAGGACATGACGCGCCAGGTACGCGCCGCCTTGCAGGCCAACCCCGACCTGCTTGGCCTGTCGCTGGTGTTCGAGCCCAATGCACTGGACAACAAGGACAACCTGTTCGCCGACAAACCGGAACTGGGCAGCAACGAGACCGGGCGCTTCGCCCTGTACTGGTCGCAGCCGCGTGCCGGCCAGCTGACGGCCATGGCACTGCCTGAACATGACATGGCCAACACCGAGATCGGCCCCAGTGGCCAGCCGGCCAACACCTGGTGGGTATGCCCGCGCACTACCGGCAAGGTGTGCGTGGTGGAGCCGTACTTCTATGCCATCGACGGCCAGCAAGTGCTGATGACCAGTATCGTTTTCCCGCTGACGGTCAATGGCAAGATCATCGCCACGCTGTCCATCGACATCAACCTCAACAGCCTGCAGGCACTCAGCGAAGAGGCCAGCCGCAACCTGTACGAGGGCCGCACCCGGGTCGGCATTCTCAGCCCGGTCGGCTTGCTGGCCGGCTACAGCGCCGACGCCAGCAAGCTGGCCCAGCGCGTCGACCAGGTCGACCCGGCCCATGGCGCCGAACTGGTGCGCAGGCTGGCCGCTGGCAAGCTGAGCATTCTGCATGACCAGCAGCGCCTGAAAGTGCTTGCCGCGTTCCGGCCAATCCCTGATGCCCAGCCCTGGGGCGTGTTGCTGGATGTGCCGGAAAATGCCCTGACCGGCCCCGCTGAAGCACTGAAGCAGGAACTGGACACACTGAACACCAGCGGAACCTTGCTGGAACTCGGCCTGGGCCTGGCTGCCGCGATCGCCGGCCTGCTGTTGGTATGGCTGATGGCGCGCGGGGTCACCCGGCCGATTCTTGGCGTGGCCGCCATGCTCAAGGATATCGCCAGCGGCGAAGGTGACCTCACCCGGCGCCTGGCTTACCAGAAGCAGGACGAACTCGGTGAACTGGCCGGCTGGTTCAACCGTTTTCTCGACAAGCTGCAACCGACCATCGCCGAGGTGAAACGCTCGGTGCAGGCCGCCCGGGGTACCGCCGACCAGTCTTCGGCGATCGCGACTGAAACCAGCGCCGGCATGGAGCAGCAGTACCGCCAGGTCGACCAGGTAGCCACCGCTTCGCACGAAATGAGCGCCACCGCCCAGGATGTGGCACGCAGCGCCGCCCAGGCCGCCCAGGCGGCACGCGATGCCGACCAGGCCACCCGGGAAGGCCTGGCGGTGATCGATCGGACCACCAGCAGCATCGACGCCCTGGCCGCCAACATGAGCGATGCCATGGCCGAGGTCGAGGGCCTGGCACAGAACAGCGAGAAGATCGGTTCGGTGCTGGAAGTGATCCGCTCGATTGCCGAACAGACCAACCTGCTGGCGCTCAACGCCGCCATCGAGGCAGCACGCGCCGGCGAGGCCGGCCGGGGCTTTGCGGTGGTTGCGGACGAGGTGCGCAACCTCGCCCAACGCACCCAGGAGTCGGTGGAAGAAACCCGCCAGGTGATCGAGGCGCTGCAGAACGGCACCCGCGAAGTGGTCGGCGCCATGGACCAGAGCCACCGCCAGGCGCAGGGCGGTGTCGAGCAGGTCGGCCAGGCGGTGACCGCGCTGCAGCGCATCGGCCAGGCGGTGACGGTGATCACCGACATGAACCTGCAGATTGCCTCGGCCGCCGAGGAACAAAGCGCGGTGGCCGAGGAAATCAACAGCAACGTGGCCACCATTCGTGACGTGACCGAATCGCTGTCCGGCCAGGCCAATGAGTCAGCCCGGGTCAGCCAGTCGCTGAACAGCCTGGCCAACCAGCAGCAGGCGCTGATGGACCAGTTCCGCGTCTGAAGCATTGGGGGCGCCAGTGGCCCCCAGGGCAACCTCGTCGTCTACACTTGCCGCACTGTCGACGACGAGGTGCACATGAAAACAATCCCCGCGCTCCTGGCCGGGCTGCTGCTGACGGTTGGCCTGGCCAGCACCGATAGCGCAGCAGCGGCCGACCAGCCCGCCCCCATTCATTTCGGCGCCATCAGCTGGGAAAGCGGCGCACTCACCACCGAGATATTGCGGCTGATTGTCGAGCGCGGCTACGGCTACCCCACCGACACCCTGCCCGGCAGCACGGTCAGCATGGAGGTGGCGCTGGCACGTAACGACCTTCAGGTCATCGCCGAGGAGTGGGCCGGGCGCAGCCCCGCCTGGGTCAAGGCCGAGCAGGCCGGCCAGGTGTTCGCCCTGGGCGACACGGTAAAAAATGCCGAAGAAGGCTGGTGGGTGCCGGCCTATGTGATCGAGGGCGATCCTGCCCGTGGCATCAAGCCCAGTGCCCCCGACCTGCGCCAAGTCCAGGACCTCAAGCGCTACCCGCAGGTGTTTCGCGACCCCGAGTCGCCCGACAAAGGCCGCTTCCTCAACAGCCCCAGCGGCTGGACCTCCGAAACCGTGAACAGCCAGAAGCTCAAGGCCTACGGTTTGAATGAGCTGTACACCAACTTCCGCAGTGGCTCCGGTGCCGCCATGGATGCTGAAATCACCTCGGCCATCCGCCGTGGCCAGCCCGTGCTGTTCTACTACTGGAACCCTACCCCCCTCATGGGCCGTTACAAGCTCGTACGCCTGCAAGAACCCCCGTTCGATGCCAACGCCTGGGCCACCCTCACCGATGCAAGCAACCCCAACCCCCAAGGCAGCCAGTCACTTCCGGCGAAATTGTCGATCGGGGTGTCCAAGGCGTTTCGCGATGGCTATCCAGACCTTGTGCGTGTCTTCGAGCAGGTCGACTTGCCAATCCAGCGCCTGAACCAGGCGCTGGCGAACATGAGTGAAAAGCGCACGCCACCGCGCGAAGCCGCGCTGGCCTTCCTGCGCGATAACCGCGAGGTATGGAAGGCCTGGCTGCCCGCCGATATCGCCGCCAAGGTCGAGGCCAGCCTGTGAGCGACGGTTTCCCTCAAGCCTTGCAGTTTTCCATCGCTGACAGCGTCAACCGCGTGGTCGACTGGCTGGTGTTGCACTACGGCGACCACTTGCGCAACGTGTCCGACCAGTTGCTGCAGGTGCTGGTCGGGCTGGAGAACCTGATGCGCCTGGTGCCTTGGTGGCTGCTGCTGGCGATGGTCGGCCTGCTGGCCTGGCACGCCAGCCGCAGCCTGCTGCGCAGCGTGGTGCTGGTGGCCCTGCTGGCACTGATCGGCATGCTCGGGCTGTGGGACAAACTGCTGCAGACCCTGGCCTTGGTGCTGGTGAGTACGGGTTTGTGCATACTGGTTGGCGTACCGCTGGGCATCCTGCTGGCCGCCCGGCCACTGGCCAGGCGGTTGTTGCTGCCGGTTCTGGATGTGATGCAGACACTGCCGGCGTTCGTGTACCTGATCCCGGTGCTGATGCTGTTTGGGCTGGGCAAGGTGCCGGCTGTATTCGCCACCCTGATCTATGCCCTGCCACCCTTGGTGCGCCTGACCCAGCTGGGCCTGAGCCAGATCGACCCGTCGTTGCTCAAGGCCGCCCATGGGCTGGGCGCCAGCCGCTGGCAGCGGTTGCGGCGCATAGCCCTGCCGCTGGCGCTGCCCAGCATCATGGCCGGGCTGAACCAGTCGGTGATGATGGCCTTGTCGATGGTGGTGGTGGCGTCGATGATCGGCGCGCGCGGCTTGGGTGAGGATGTGCTGGCCGGTATCCAGACCTTGAACGTAGGCCAGGGTGTGGAAGCCGGGCTGGCGATCGTCGCCCTGGCCATGGTTATCGACCGCATCAGCCAGGCCTACGGGCGCGGTGCGCGCTGAACGGCGCGGCGGGGCCGCTTGACCGCGTACCCGCCAACCCCGGCTCAGCCCAGGAACAGTGTGTAGGCCGGGTTGTCGGTCTCATCCCAGTACTGGTAGCCCATGGCATCCAGCGCCGTCGGCAAGCCCGCCAGCTCTTGCGCCGGCACTTCCAGGGCGGCGAGCACCCGGGCCAGGTCCGCGCCATGGTTGCGGTAATGGAACAGGCTGATGTTCCAGTGCTTGCCCAAGCGCTCCAGAAAGCCCAACAACGCCCCTGGCCGCTCCGGGAACTCGAAGCGCAGCACCCGCTCAGCAGCCCCTGAGGCGGCATGACCGCCCACGGTATGGCGCACATGCAACTTGGCCAACTCGTTGTCGGTCAGGTCCTGTACGGCGTAACCCTGCCCAGCCAGGCTGGCCAGCAGTTGCTTGCGCGGGTCGTGCACCGGGTGGGTCTGCACCCCGACGAACAGGCGCGCCTGCTGGCCGGGGTAGTAGCGGTAGTTGAACTCGGTGATCTGGCGTTTGCCCAGTGCCTGGCAGAACGCCCGGAAGCTGCCGGGTTGCTCCGGGATGGTCACCGCAATGATTGCCTCGCGCTGCTCGCCCAGTTCGGCGCGCTCGGCCACATGGCGCAAACGGTCGAAGTTGACGTTGGCGCCGGAATCGATCGCCACCAGGGTCTGCCCTTGTGCACCGTGCTGCGCCACATACTGCTTGATCCCGGCCACCGCCAATGCGCCGGAAGGCTCGGTGATGGAACGGGTGTCATCGTAGATATCCTTGATCGCTGCGCACAGCTCGTCACTGCTCACCGTCAGCACCTCGTCGACGAAATGCCGGCACAACTCGAAACAATGCGCGCCGACCTGCGCCACCGCCACCCCATCGGCAAAGCTGCCCACCTGCGGCAGGACCACCCGCTCCCCTGCAGCCATGGCCGCTTGCAGGCAATTGGAGTCGGCCGGCTCGACGCCAATCACCTTCACTTCGGGGCGCAGGTACTTCACGTAGGCGGCGATACCGGCGATCAGGCCACCGCCGCCCACCGGCACGAAGATGGCGTCCAGCGCACCCGGGTGCTGGCGCAGTATTTCCATGGCCACCGTACCCTGGCCAGCGATGACATCGGGGTCATCGAACGGCGGCACGAAGGTGGCGCCGGCCTGGTCGGCCAGTTTCAAGGCATGGGCCAGGGCATGCGGGAAGCTCTCGCCGTGCAGCACCACACGGCCACCGCGCGAGCGCACCCCCTCCACCTTCAACGACGGTGTGGTGGTGGGCATGACGATGGTGGCCTGCATGCCCAGGTGCGCAGCTGCCAGGGCCACGCCCTGGGCATGGTTGCCCGCCGACGCCGTGATGACCCCGCGCTCGCGTTGCGCGGTGCCAAGCCGCGACAGGCGGGTGTAGGCACCGCGGATCTTGAACGAGAAAGTCGGCTGCAGGTCTTCACGCTTGAGCAACACCTGGTTACCCAGGCGGGCAGACAAGGCCGGGGCAGCTTGCAGCGGCGTTTCGATAGCCAGGTCGTACACCGGCGCGGCAAGAATGCGCCGCACATGCTCCGACAGCAGTTGCTGGGGGGTTGCTGGGGTACGGTGGGTGCTGAAGCTGGTCATCGATGACTCCTTGGCGTTTTTACGTTGCCCAGGAGTCAGAGAGAAAAAACCCGCCTCCAGGGCGGGTTCGGTGCACGTACGCGCTAGCCCGCCAAGCTGATAATGGCGGTAATAATAATGGCGTTCACGTGCAGGTAGGTGTTCATAGGCCAGGAACTTAGCCTGCCGCGCAGGCTCACGTCAACACTTGGCTTGCTGCGCCGACAGCGGCACATCGAACACTTTGTCGAAGCCCCACTGGAACACGAAGGCGTAGACGAAGAAGAACACGAACAATGCCAGGTTGGTGAGCAGCGCCGCCCACAGACTGACGTTCAGCCAGTAGGCCACCAGCGGCAGCAGGATCAGCACCAACCCACCCTCGAAACCCAGAGCGTGCAGCAGGCGCCGGGTGAACGTACGTTCACGCCGCTGCTGGCGCGCCTCCCAGCGCTCGAACACCCAGTTGTAACCCATGTTCCAGCTCATGGCGATGCCTGACATCAGCACCGACAGCACTGTGGATTGCGCCATGCCGGCGCCGAACGCCAACGCCAGTGCCGGGGCCACGCAGGCGACGGCGATGGCCTCGTAAAGAATGGCCTGAACGATCTTGCGTGCCTTGCCTTGCATGTTCAGCTCCCTGGCTTGAAGAACTGTAAACCTACAAGAACTGGCCGAGAAGAAAAAGCCCGTACGCCCCTGCCGCCTGCTAACGGGCAGGCAAGCGGATGCGGAACTGCGCCCCGCCCAGCGCCGACTGTGCGACAGTCAACGTACCGCCCTGGCCCTCGATCGCACGCCGGCTGATCGCCAAGCCCAGGCCAAAACCGCCGGTGTTCCGGTCACGGCTGCGGTCCAGCCGGTAGAACGGCTGGAAGATCCGCTCCCGCTCCGCTACCGGAATGCCGATACCGTCGTCTTCCACCGTCAACAGGCACGCGCCGTCCTGGTCCAGGCACAAGCGCAGCAACAGGCTCTGGTCACAGTAACGCATGGCATTGCGCACCAGGTTCTGCACGGCCCGGGCGGTGAGCCGCGGGTCGAGCACAAAGCGGGGTAGCTCGCCTTCGGCGCGAACTTCCCACTGGATGCCACGGCCATCGAGCTCCTCGGCGAACCCCCCCAGCACGCTGTCGACCAGTTCCAGCAACGACACCTCGACCCGCTCGCGGGCCTGGTCGGCGTTGTACAGCCGGCTATACGACAACAATTCCAGCACCAGCTCATCCAGCTCGCGCACATGGCCAACCAGTTCCAGCAAGCGCTTGCGGCTGGCTGGCGGCACTTCGTCGAACAACAGCACCAGGCCGAAGTCGAGCCGGGTCAACGGCGTACGCAGCTCGTGAGACACCGCATTGAGCAGCTCGCGTTGCTGGTTGACGTGCCGCTCAAGGTCGCTGGCCATGGTATCGAACACCCCGGCCAGCTCACCGATGTTGGAGTGCGGCGAGATGTGCGTACGCTCGGCCATGTGCCCCTGGCCCAGGCGCCGTGCGGTTTCCTTCAGGCGCTCCAGGTCACGCCAGTGCGGCCACACCCACAGCAGCAGGCAGCCGAGCATGGCGGCACCGATCAAGACGGTCACCCCCCAGGACAATACGTTGATGTCGAACGGGTCGGGCGGCGAATGCAGCTCTACCAGCCACTGTTTGTCCAAGGGGGCCAGCACGGTTTCGTAATAGCCCCACTCGCCAATGCGTACCGCGTGCAGCCCCTGCGCCAGGCGCGCCTGCTCCTGGTCGCTCAGGCCCGCCTGGTCCATGGGCAACAGCCGCAGTTGCAGCGGTGCGAAATCACCGGCCAGCTCCTGCGCTACCGCTGGCCACTGCTCGCGCGGCGCCTGGCGGAACTGGCGCACGACCATCGACTGCACACCCTTGGCCTGGTCCAGGTTGTAGGCCATGAACCGGTCATGGAACAGGCCGACGATACTGTCGGGGATAAGCAGCAGCGCACCGGCATAGGCAATGATGATCACCAGGTACAGCCGCACCAGGATCTTGAGCATGGCCGGTCAGCACTCCCACTCGACGCGGCTGAACAGATAGCCCTTGCCCCATACGGTCTTGATCTTGCGCGCTTCACCGGCGTTGTCGTCGAACTTGCGCCGCAGCTTGGAAATGGCCACGTCCACCGAGCGGTCGGTGCCATTGAATTCGATGCCCCGCAGTTGCTGCAGGATGCGGTCGCGGTTCAGCACTTCGCCGGCGTTGCGCGCCAGCACCACCAACAGGTTGTACTCGCCGCTGGACAACTCCACTTCGTCGCCGCGCCAGCTGACCGTGCGTTCGGCCAGGTCGATGCGCAGGCCGCCGATCACGATCAGGTCGTGGTCCAGCCGTGGCTCGTTGACACTGCTGCGGCGCAGCAAGGTACGCACCCGCGCCAGCAGCACACGGGGCTCGCAGGGTTTGCTCACATAGTCGTCGGCACCCATTTCCAGGCCCAGTACCTGGTCGTGGCTGTCGTCACGGGCGGTCAGCATCAGGATCGGCAAGCCTTGCGATTCCTGGCGCAACAGGCGGCAGACCTGCAGGCCATCGAGGCCCGGCAGCATCAGGTCGAGAATGACCAGATCGGGCTTTTGCCGGCGGTACTCGTCCAGCACATGATCGCCGCGGGCGATCACCTGGACGTGGAAGTCGTTGCGTTGCAGGTAGCTGGCGATCAACTCGGACAGGGCGCTGTCGTCTTCGACCAGGAGAATATTCGGCATAGGTGCTTGGGAATCTAGGTTGTGTTGGACCTTGCCGGCCTCTTCGCGGGGTTGCCCGCTCCCACAGGTACAGCACAGATTTCAGATACTGTGCGGTCCTTGTGGGAGCGGGCAAGCCCGCGAAGAAGCCGGCACAGGAATACTCAGGATATAGAACACTGCAACACCACAGGCTTGTTCTTTACATTTTTTCACACTCGCCCTACAGGTATTAACAGCCGCCCAGCAATGCCTGCCGTAGCATATACCCCGTCATCATCGGAAGATCCGCATGCCTACTATCCTCTCCCTTCGCCTGCGCCCAGTGGCGCTTCTGGCGTTTCTGAGCCTGTCCCTGGCCGGCTGCGGCAACAGCGCCGAGCAAGACGAACAGGCGCCCACCCCGCAAGTACGGGTGGAAACCCTGCAACTGCAGCCCTTGGCCATCAGCAGCGAACTCAGTGGCCGCATCCTGGCCCCGCGTACCGCAGAAGTGCGCGCGCGGGTCGCCGGCGTGGTGCTCAAGCGGGTGTACCGCGAAGGCAGTGACGTCAGGCAAGGCGATGTGCTGTTCCTGATCGACCCGGCGCCGTTCAAAGCCGACCACGACAGTGCTCGCGCAACCTTGGCCAAGGCCGAAGCCACTCGCTACCAGGCCCGCCTGCAAGAGCAGCGCTACCGCCAGCTGGTCGACGACAAGGCGGTCAGCCGCCAGGAATACGACAATGCCAAGGCCAGCCTGCTGCAGGCCGATGCCGCCGTAGCCGAAGCCAAGGCGGCACTGGCGCGCGCACGCCTCAACCTCGGCTATGCCACGGTCACCGCGCCCATCTCCGGGCGAATTGGCCGTGCCCAGGTCACAGAAGGCGCGCTGGTCGGGCAAAACGAGAGCACCCCGCTGGCGACCATCCAGCAACTGGATCCGATCCACGCCGATGTCACCCAATCCACCCGCGAGCTCAATGCCCTGCGCCGCGCCTTGCGCGCGGGCGAGCTGCAGCAGGTGGGCGACGGTCAGGCCCGGGCGACGCTGATCCAGGACGACGGCAGCGCCTACCCACTGCCGGGCAAATTGCTGTTCTCCGACATCAGCGTCGACCCCAGCACCAACCAGATCACCCTGCGCAGCGAGTTCCCCAACCCGGACCTGGACCTGTTGCCCGGCAGCTACGTGCGCGTGCGCCTCGAGCAGGCCGTGCAACCCCACGGCCTGAGTGTGCCGCAGCGCGCCATTCTGCGTGACAGCGCCGGGGAGCCCAAGGTACTGGTGGTCGACTCGCAGGCGCGGGTGAGCGAGCGCGAGGTGGTGCTGGGCAATACCCTGGGCGACCGCTGGATCGTCAGCGCCGGCCTGGCCGCTGGTGAGCGCGTGGTCATCGAGGGCCTGCAGCACGTCAAGGCCGGCGACCAGGTGCAGGTCGACCCCAGCCCAGAAACGCCGCCCATCGTACAGCACAACGGCCAGTGAGGGCCTGACCCATGCCGCAATTCTTCATCGACCGCCCGGTATTCGCCTGGGTGGTCGCGCTGTTCATCCTGCTGGCCGGCGCGCTGGCCATCCCGCAACTGCCGGTGGCCCAATACCCCAACGTGGCACCGCCGCAGGTCGAGATCTACGCCGTATACCCCGGCGCCTCGGCAGCCACCATGGACGAAAGCGTGGTCAGCCTGATCGAACAGGAACTCAACGGCGCCGACAACCTGCTGTACTTCGAATCCCAGAGCAGCCTGGGCAGCGCCACCATTACCGCCACCTTCGCCCCGGGCACCCACCCGGACCTGGCCCAGGTCGACGTGCAGAACCGCCTGAAGGTGGTCGAGTCCCGCCTGCCGCGGCCGGTCACCCAGCAGGGCCTGCAGGTCGAGAAGGTGTCCACCGGCTTTCTGCTGCTGGCCACCCTCACCTCCACAGATGGCAAACTCGACGAAACCGCCCTGTCGGACATTCTGGCGCGTAACGTGATGGATGAAATACGCCGCCTCAAAGGCGTCGGCAAGGCCCAGCTGTATGGCTCGGAACGGGCCATGCGCATCTGGATCGACCCGCGCAAACTGGTCGGTTTCAACCTCACGCCCAACGACGTGGCCGACGCCATCGCCGGCCAGAACGCCCAGGTAGCCCCTGGCAGCATTGGCGACCTGCCCAGCCGCAGCACTCAGGAAATCACGGCCAACGTGGTGGTCAAAGGCCAGCTGAGCACGCCGGAAGCGTTCGCCGCCATTGTGCTGCGCGCCAACCCCGACGGCTCCGTGGTCACCCTTGGCGATGTCGCCAGGGTGGAAGTCGGCGCACAGGAATACCAGTACGGCACCCGCTTGAACGGCAAGCCGGCCACGGCCTTCAGCGTGCAGCTGGCACCGGGCGCCAATGCCATGCAGACCGCCACCCTGGTACGGGCGAAACTGCAGGACCTGGCGCGCTACTTCCCCGAGGGGGTCAGGTACGACATCCCCTACGACACCTCGCCGTTCGTCAAGGTGTCGATCGAGCAGGTCATCAGTACCCTGTTCGAAGCCATGCTGCTGGTGTTCGCGGTGATGTTCCTGTTCCTGCAGAACCTGCGCTACACGCTGATCCCGACCCTGGTGGTACCGGTGGCACTGATGGGCACCTTCGCCGTAATGCTGGCGCTGGGTTTCTCGATCAACGTGCTGACCCTGTTCGGCATGGTGCTGGCCATCGGCATCCTGGTCGATGACGCCATCGTGGTGGTGGAAAACGTCGAACGCATCATGGCCGAAGAAGGCCTGCCGCCCCGGCAAGCCACGCGCAAGGCCATGAGCCAGATCAGCGGCGCGATCATCGGCATCACCCTGGTACTGGTGGCGGTGTTCCTGCCCATGGCCTTCATGCAAGGTTCGGTGGGTGTGATCTACCAACAGTTTTCGGTCGCCATGGCGGTATCGATCCTGTTCTCGGCCTTCCTCGCCCTCAGCCTGACCCCGGCACTGTGCGCCACGCTGCTCAAGCCTGTGGCCAAGGGCGAACAGCATGCACGCAAGGGTTTCTTCGGCTGGTTCAACCGCCGTTTCGAGGGCATGAGCGATGGCTACCAGCGCTGGGTCATGCAAGCGCTGCAACGCAGCGGGCGCTACCTGTTGCTGTATGCGCTGCTGCTGGGGGTATTGGGCTATGGCTTGAGCCAGCTGCCCACGGCGTTCCTGCCCACCGAAGACCAGGGCTACACCATTACGGACATCCAGCTGCCGCCGGGCGCCAGCCGCATGCGCACCGAACAGGTGGCCGCCCAGATCGAGGCGCACAACAGTGAAGAACCGGGGGTCGGCAACACCACACTGATCCTGGGTTTCAGCTTCTCGGGCAGCGGGCAGAACGCTGCGCTGGCCTTCACCACCCTCAAGGACTGGTCCGAGCGCGGTGCCGAACACACTGCCCAGTCGATTGCCGAGCGCGCCAACCAGGCCTTCACGCAACTCAAGGATGCGGTGGCCTACGCCGTGCTGCCGCCGCCCATCGACGGGCTTGGCGAGTCGACCGGCTTCGAGTTCCGCCTGCAGGACCGGGGTGGCATGGGCCACCGCGCGCTGATGGCGGCGCGTGACCAGCTGCTCGAGCAGGCCGGCAAGAGCAAGGTACTGAGCAACGTGCGCGAAGCCTCGCTGGCGGAAAGCCCGCAGGTGCAGCTGGAGATCGACCGCCGCCAGGCCAATGCCCTGGGCGTGACGTTTGCCGATATCGGCTCGGTACTCGACGTGGCAGTGGGCTCCAGCTACGTCAACGACTTCCCGAACCAGGGCCGCATGCAGCGCGTGGTGGTGCAGGCCGAAGGCGACCAGCGCAGCCAGGTGCAAGACCTGCTGAACATGCATGTGCGCAACAGCAGCGGCAAGATGGTGCCGTTGGCCGCGTTCGTCCAGGCCAAATGGGTCAGCGGCCCGGTGCAACTGACGCGTTATAACGGCTACCCGGCGGTGTCGATTTCCGGCGAACCGGCCGCCGGCTACAGCTCGGGCGAAGCCATGGCCGAAATCGAGCGCCTGGTGGCGCAACTGCCCGCCGGTGCCGGCCTGGAATGGACCGGCCTGTCGCTGCAAGAACGCCTGTCCGGCAGCCAGGCGCCGATGTTGATGGCGCTGTCGCTGCTGGTGGTGTTCCTGTGCCTGGCTGCGCTGTACGAGAGCTGGTCGATACCCACCGCAGTGCTGTTGGTAGTGCCGCTCGGCGTGCTGGGTGCGGTCCTGGCGGTAACCCTGCGGGGCATGCCCAACGACGTGTTCTTCAAGGTCGGCCTGATCACCTTGATTGGCCTGTCGGCGAAGAACGCCATTCTGATCATCGAGTTCGCCAAGCACCTGGTCGACCAAGGCGTGGACGCCGCCGATGCCGCCGTACAGGCCGCCCGCCTGCGCCTGCGGCCGATCGTGATGACATCGCTGGCGTTCATCCTCGGCGTGGTCCCCTTGGCGATCGCCAGCGGTGCCAGCTCGGCCAGCCAACAGGCGATCGGCACCGGGGTTATCGGCGGCATGCTGAGCGCAACGTTGGCGGTGGTATTCGTGCCGGTGTTCTTCGTCAGCGTGATGCGGCTGGCTGGCACGCGCAAAACCGCAACGGCCGGCGAGGCGCTGCACGACAGCCCCTGAATGGGGGTCCCCAGGGACCCTCTTCGTTCACTTGCGGGGTTTGGTCTTGGCGTCGGCCTCCCCGTTTAATCTGACGGCGTCCTTGGGGGCCTTGCCAGCTCGAAACTTGACCGTCATCGCCGCCGGAATCTTCAACGGTTTGCCAG
Organism: Pseudomonas sp. PARCl1; assembly: GCF_947311875.1. Lineage (NCBI taxonomy): Bacteria > Pseudomonadati > Pseudomonadota > Gammaproteobacteria > Pseudomonadales > Pseudomonadaceae > Pseudomonas > Pseudomonas sp. PARCl1. Next base: position 182,114 of record NZ_CAMZMX010000002.1, on the reverse strand, counting down.
ACCGCGGGTCCCTGCCGACCCGCGCTGGCCTTCGGGCAGTCTCGAACCTGCCGAAACCCACCAAAGCGACAGGTGTGTGTGTGCTCAGCGACGCCTTGATCCCGTCGATGAAGGCATCGACTGCCTTTTTGGCCATCGCCTGGCTGAGTTCGGCGCGCGCTGCTACCTGTTCAATAAGTTGCGCTTTGTTCAATTGCCTTCTCCTGGGAATCTGGCTTGCCCTCATTGCGAGGGCAAGGCTGCAGCCCTATTCAAGGGAGAAGCAGCGGCGGGCACAACTGGCAAAAATGTCAGTGTCCTGGCCCCGCGTTTACGTCCGCTGGACAACCGCTGTCGTGCGTGTGAGGGTTGCCTGCGTACCTGCCTCGGACTTTAGCCAATGACTGAACAATTGCTCACCTGCTCTGCCCTGATCCTCGCGGGAGGCCGCGGGCAGCGTATGGGCGGCCGTGACAAGGGCTTGATCAGCTGGCAGGGCGAGCCACTGGTGGCCGCAATCCATCGCGTGCTGCGGCCCCTGACTGACGACCTGGTGATTTCCTGCAACCGCAACCAGCAGGCCTACCGGGTGTATGCCGACCAGTTGGTGGGCGATGCCGACAACGACTTCCCCGGGCCGCTGGCGGGGGTGATTGCCGGGCTCAAGGTGGCGCGGCATGCATGGGTGGTGGTACTGGCCTGCGATGCACCGCTGGTTGACCGCGCACTGATCGAAGACCTGCTGCGGGTTGCTGCGGCCAATGACAGTGCCGCGATGGCGCACCAGGGCGGCTACTGGCAGCCGATGTTCAGCGTACTGCCGCGCCGGTTGCTGCCGGTGCTGGAGCAAGCCTGGGCCGAGGGTGAGCGGAGCTTGCAGAAGGCCCTGTTGCGCGCCAAGGTGCAAGCGCTTGAGTGCAGCGCAGACGATCGCCGCTTGAGCAACTTCAACAGCCCCGAGCTGCTGCAGGAATACGCGCAACCTCGCTGATCGCCGGCCCGGCGCAGCGGCCCCCATCGCTTGTTGCGCTTACCGCTCGTCGCCCGAACGGCACCCAGCCCGGCTCACCAGGCCAAACGAATGACAGATCATCCGAACGATGGAGATATCCCATGATCCGCATTCGCCCGCTCTCCCTGTGCCTGGCACTGGCGCTGACCCCACTCGCTGGCACCAGCTTCGCCGCCACGGCCACCAACACCGACAGCCACCCACAAACCGACCAATCTGGCGGCAAGACTGCCGGTGAGGGCAGCAGCGTCAACACCCCTGGCAGCGGCAAAAGCAATGACAGCAGCGACACCGGCAGCAGCACCGATGCCGCCGATGGCGCCACGGGCGGCTCCAACAGCACCGGCGAGGCTACGGGCTCGGGTGCCGGCGCCAGCGGTGGCACCGCTGAAGATCAGGACAGCCGTTGACAGGGCCGTTTAACCATTCAGTACACAAATAAATGATTGAACATATAGTATTTATCCATTGAATGGCCCAGCCGAACTGCAGTAAGCTCGGGCTCATTCACTGGAGCGCAACATGCCAACACACATCCGCCACCTCGCTAACCACACCGGTCGCCAACCGCGCCCTGTGCTGGCCGTTGCCGGCTGCGTAGCTCCAGCAAGCTATTACTTCGGGTATTGGTTTAGCCACTAGGCGCCGATACCTGCACGGCGCCCACCTTCGAGGGGCCGCCGAACATGAGAATACTCAAACCCCCGGTCGGCTCCCCGACCGGGGGTTTTGCGTTTCAGGCCTTTGAAAAAACCATTGATTCACATTGAGGACAGCTTCATGAACTACGCCACCTATTACTACGCCGACACCTACACCTGGCGATTTAGCCAATCCCGCTCGGGCCAGCCAGCCGCCTCCGATCGGTCTTGCACAGGTGGCAATGCAGCAGCCAACAGTAATTCAACGATCTGTCGAACACCTCGATAGGGCCGACCGAGCGGGCCAGCCCCCGCCGTCCGCCCAGGGAAAAATGCCATGCACGCCTCCAGCCTCGCCCTGCCCCTGACCCAGCCGCAAGCGGCCAACACCGCAGTCAGCCAGCGCCTCCCCAGTGCGCACCTGCTTAAACAGCAAATGCCGCTCGCCACAGACCTGGCCCAGCAAGTACATGCCCACCGCCAGGCTATACGCAACATCCTCGAAGGCCACGATCAGCGCCTGCTGGTGATCGTCGGCCCGTGCTCGATCCACGACCCGCGCGCCGCGCTGGAATACGCCGACCGCCTGGCCGCCCTCAGCCGCGACGTCGACGACAAGCTGCTGTTGGTGATGCGCGCCTACGTCGAAAAACCGCGTACCACGGTGGGCTGGAAAGGCCTGGCGTATGACCCGCACCTGGATGGCAGCGACGACATGCATGCCGGCATCGCCCTGTCTCGCGGGCTGATGCTTAGCATGATCGAGCGCGGCCTGCCCATCGCCACCGAGTTGCTGCAACCGCTGGCCGCGGGCTACTTCGACGACCTGCTGGCCTGGGCTGCGGTCGGCGCGCGTACCACCGAATCGCAGATCCACCGCGAAATGGTCAGTGGCCTGGTGCTGCCGGTGGGCTTCAAGAACGGCACCGACGGGGGTATTGCCGTAGCCAGCGACGCCATGCGCAGCGCCGCACACCCGCACCGCCACTTCGGCCTGGACGCGCAAGGCCACCCGGCGATCATCGAAACCCTGGGCAACCCCGACACCCACCTGGTACTGCGCGGCGGCCACAAAGGGCCCAACTACGATGCCCCTAGCATTGCCCTCGCCCGCCAGGCGCTGGCCAAGGCTGGCTTGCAGCCGCGGATCATGGTCGATTGCAGCCATGCCAACAGCGGCAAGGACCCAGCGCGCCAGCCTGCGGTGTTCAATGAGGTGCTGGCGCAACGCCTGAGCGGCGACCGCTCGCTGGTCGGCGTGATGATCGAAGGCCACCTGTTCGACGGTTGCCAGGCGCTGGGCAAGGGCGCCCTGAAGTACGGCGTGTCGATCACCGACGGCTGCCTGGGTTGGGCCTCGACCGAAACGCTGTTGCGCGAAGCCGCACAACAACTGTGAGCCGATGGTTGCAAGCCTGGCGAGACATACCCCGGACAAGTGCGCTAGGCTTGCACTTTTTACCCCAAGGAGCAGTACCAATGGCCCGTGCAACCGCCCGTCACATCCTCGTTGCCAGCGAAGACAAGTGCAACGAACTGAAAGCCCAGATCGAAGCCGGTGCCGATTTCGCTGAAATCGCCAAAGCCAACTCCACCTGCCCGTCCAGCCGCCAGGGCGGTGACCTGGGTTCGTTCGGCCCAGGCCAGATGGTCAAGGAATTCGACACCGTGGTGTTCAGCGCACCTGTGAATACCGTGCAAGGCCCGGTAAAGACCCAGTTCGGCTACCACCTGCTGGAAGTCACCAGCCGTCAGGACTAAGCAGCCAACAGCTGTTCATGCCCCCGGTGGCAGCGGGTTCACACGCGAATACGTCAGCTCAGGCAACGAGGCTGCATGCTCGGGCGTATTCGCGGGGTAACCCGCTTCTGCATGGGTTGTGGTGCCTGTTGCTGCTTTGTTTCGCCCTCGATACCCTGGCCGCCCCCACCCATGCCCTCACGGTGTACGGCGAAGCCCCCCGCTACGGCGCCAGTTTCCAGCATTTCGACTATGTGAACCCCAGCGCCCCCAAGGGCGGCATGCTGCGCCGCTCGGCCATCGAGATTGGCCAGTTCGACCATATCCTGCCGTACATCGACAAAGGTATTGGTGTCAGCCAGGTCGATGGCCTGTTGTTCGCACCCCTGGCCGTGCGCTCATTCGACGAACCCTACACCGTCTATGGGCTGATCGCCCGGCGCATGGAGCGTGGCCCGGATGACGCCTGGCTGCGTTTCGATATCGACCCACGGGCGACCTTTGCCGACGGCAAGCCGGTGCGCGCCGAAGACGTGCGCTTCACCTACGACCTGCTGATGAGCAAAGGCAGCCTGACCTACCGCACCCAGTTCGCCGACGTCAGCGCGGTGACCGTGGAAGGCCCGCGCAGCATCCGCTTCGACTTCAAGCCCGGGCACGGCCGTACCCTGGCGCTGGACCTGGCCAGCTTGCCCGTGCTGCCCGAGCACGACTGGCAGCAACGCGATTTCGCCAACGGGGCCGGCTTCGACAAACCGGTCGGCAGTGGGCCCTACCGCATCGGCCAGATCGACAATGGCCGCAGCATCACCTTCGAGCGTGACCCCACCTGGTGGGCCCGTGACCTGCCGGCCAGCCGTGGCCGCTACAATTTCGCCAAACTGCGCATCGAGTACTTCGGCGACACCGAGGTGGCGCGCCAGGTGCTCAAGGGCGGGGGCTACGATTACAACCGCGAGTTCTCCGCAACCGCCTACACCCTGGGTTACAACGGCGCCACACTGGACGACGGTCGCCTGCAACGGGCCCACCTGGGCCCGGCCAAACCGCAGGTAGCCCAGGGCTTCGTGTTCAACCTGGACCGGCCGCAGTTCAAGGACCGCCGTGTGCGTCAGGCACTGGGCATGCTCTGGGACTTCGAGTGGAGCAACCGGCAGATGATGCGCAACCTGTACATCCGCCAGCAGAGCGTGTTCTCCAATACACCGCTGGCCGCCCGCCAGCTACCCGATGCCGGCGAGCTGAAACTGCTCGAACCGCTGCGTGGCCAGGTGCCGCAGGAAGTCTTCGACCACGTGTTCACGGCACCGGTCACTGATGGCTCGGGAATCATCCGCGCCCAGCAGTTGCAAGCCCTGGCCCTGCTGCAGCAGGCCGGCTGGCATGCCGATGGCGACCGCCTGGTCAACCGCGAAGGTGAGCCACTGGCGTTCACCTTCCTCAACGGCCAGGCCGGCATGGAGCGCCTGCTGTTGCCCTGGAAGCGCAACCTGGCACAGATCGGCGTTACCCTCAACATCCGTAACGTCGACTCGGCGCAGTACGTGAACCGGCTGATGGCCCGTGACTACGATATGGTCGTGACCGGCTACCCGGTGACGCTTTCACCGGGTGCCGAGCTGTACAACTACTTCGGCTCGGCCGCTGCCCACGACCCCGGTTCGAACAACCTGATGGTGCTGCAGGACCCGGCCGTCGACCACCTGATCGACGGCCTGGTACGCGCTGCCAGCGAGGCCGACATGCTGCGCCACGCTCACGCCCTGGACCGGGTGCTGCAGTGGAATTACTACTGGATCCCCAACTACTACCCGCCAGGCAGCTCCACCGTCTGGTGGAACCGCTTCGGCTTGCCCAAGGTTCAGGCCACCTACGATGAAGGCCTGGACACGTGGTGGGAGATCAGTCCAACCGCGCTGACCAATGAACAGATGGCCATACGCCGGAACGCCGCCCCATGACCCGCTACCTGTTGCGCCGCCTGCTGCTGATCATTCCGACCTTGCTGGCGATTCTGCTGGTCAACTTCGTCATCGTGCAGGCCGCGCCAGGCGGCCCGGTGGAACAAGCCGTGGCGCGCCTGCAAGGCATCGGCGGTGGCGCCCCCGGTGCGCGCTCGGAGGTTGTGCACGGTGAATCACGCGCCACCCGCGGGCTCGACCCCAAACTGATCGAAGAGATCAAGCGCCAGTACAGCTTCGACAAGTCTGCGCCCGAGCGCCTTTGGCTGATGCTGGGCCAGTATGCCCGGCTGGACTTCGGCAACAGCTTCTTCCGCGGTGCCAAGGTCACCGACCTGATCCTCGACAAACTGCCGGTCACCCTGTCGCTGGGCTTCTGGGCCACGCTGATCACCTACCTGGTGTCCATCCCCCTGGGCATTCGCAAAGCGGTGCGCCACGGTAGCCACTTCGATGCCTGGAGCAGCGCACTGATCGTGGTCGGCTACGCCCTGCCCTCGTTCCTGTTCGCCCTGTTGCTGATCGTGGTATTTGCCGGCGGCACTTCGCTGAACTGGTTTCCGGTGCGCGGCCTGGTTTCCGACTACTTCGACGAGCTGACCCTGCTCGGCAAGGTGGCCGACTACTTCTGGCACCTGGTACTGCCCGTCGGCGCCCTGGTGATCGGCGGGTTCGCCACCCTCACCTTGCTGACCAAGAATGCCTTCCTCGACGAAATTTCGCGCCAGTACGTGGTCACCGCCCGGGCCAAGGGCCTGAGCGAGCGGCGGGTGCTCTACGGGCATGTTTTGCGCAACGCCATGCTGCTGGTGGTGGCCGGGCTGCCACAGGCACTGATCAGCGTGTTCTTTGCCGGCTCGCTGCTGATCGAGGTGATTTTTTCTCTGGATGGCCTGGGCCGCATGAGCTATGACGCCGCCGTGTCCCGCGACTACCCTATCGTCTTCGGCACATTGTTCATCTTCACCTTGGCAGGGCTGCTGATCCGCCTGATCGGCGACCTGGCCTACACCTTGCTGGACCCGCGCATCGACTTCGACACGAGGGCACACTGATGTTGTCGCCTATGGCGCGCCGGCGCCTGCAACGTTTTCGCCGCAACCGCCTGGGCTGGGTATCGCTGTGGGTATTCGCCGCCCTGCTGTCGCTGAGCCTGGGTGCCGAACTGGTGGCCAACGACAAGCCGTTGCTGCTGGGCTACCAAGGCGAACTGTACGTACCGGCGCTCAAGCGTTATACCGAGCAGCAATTTGGCGGCCAACTGCCGTTCCAGCCCGACTACCGCAGCGCCTACGTGCGCAAGCTGATCGAGGACCAGGGCGGCTGGATGCTGTTCGCACCGATCCCGTTCAGCGCCGACACCCCGAACTACGACTTGCAGGTCCCCACGCCCAGCCCACCGAGCAGCAGCAACTGGCTGGGTACCGATGACCAGGGCCGTGATGTGCTGGCCCGGGTGCTGTATGGCACGCGGGTGTCTTTGCTGTTTGCCTTTGCCCTGACCGTGATCAGCGTGGTCATCGGGGTGACGGCAGGCGCCCTGCAGGGCTACCACGGCGGCTGGGTCGACCTGTTCGGCCAGCGCCTGCTGGAGGTATGGTCCGGGCTGCCGGTGTTGTACCTGCTGATCATCCTCAGCGGGTTCGTCGAGCCGGATTTCTGGTGGCTGCTGGGGATCATGGCGCTGTTTTCATGGCTGACCCTGGTCGACGTGGTACGGGCCGAGTTCCTGCGGGGGCGCAACCTGGAATACGTCAAGGCAGCCCGGGCGCTGGGTTTGCCAGACAGCCAGGTCATGCTTCGGCATATCTTGCCCAATGCCTTGAATGCCACACTGACCTACGTGCCGTTCATGCTCACCGGGGCCATCACCACGCTGACCGCGCTGGACTTCCTCGGTTTCGGCATGCCCGCGGGCAGCGCCTCGCTGGGGGAGTTGGTGACCCAGGGCAAGCAACACCTGGAGGCACCGTGGCTGGGCTTTACCGCGTTCTTTGCCCTGGCGCTGATCTTGTCGCTGCTGGTGTTCATCGGCGATGCCTTGCGGCAGGCGTTTGACCCGAAGGGCTGACGTTTCAGGCAAGGTGCCGGCGCGGGCAAACAACGTATTCAGGACTTTTTCCATGCACGACAGCGACAGCCTCAAGGACTACCCCCACGTTCGGCAACTGGCGATCCGCTCGTTGTTCGAGATCATCGAACAGTCCAGCGAGGGTACGGTGATCGTCGACCGCCAGGCGCGTATCGCCTGGATGAACGAACGCTATGCCCGGCGCTTTGGCCTGGCCGACGCGGCCAGTGCGATTGGCCAGCCCTGCGAAGCAGTGATCCCCGGTAGCCTGATGCGCGAGGTGGTGAGCAATGGCCGGCCTATCCTGCTGGACATGCTGGACACGCCGAACGAGCCGTTGGTGGTCATGCGCCTGCCTATCCACGACGACAAGGGCGCGCTGATCGGCGCCATCGGTTTTGCCCTGTTCGATCAGTTGCGTAGCCTGTCGCCGTTGCTCAAGCGTTATTCGAGCATGCAGCAGGAACTTGCCTCGACCCGCTCGCAACTGCGCGCCCGCCAGGCCAAGTACAGCTTTGCGCAGTTCGTTGGCAGCAGCGCTGCCAGCCTGGAAGCCAAGCGCCGTGCGCGGCGCGGTGCAGGCAGTGACTCGCCGGTGCTGTTGCTGGGCGAGACGGGCACGGGCAAGGAGTTGCTGGCGCACGCCATCCACGCCGCCTCGGCCCGGGCCCACAAAGCGTTCGTCAGCATCAACAGCGCCGCCATCCCGGAAACACTGCTGGAGGCCGAGTTCTTCGGCACCGCGCCCGGTGCCTTTACCGGGGCGGACCGCAAAGGCCGCAGCGGCAAGCTGCAACTGGCCGAAGGCGGCACATTGTTCCTCGATGAAATCGGCGACATGCCGCTGGCCTTGCAAAGCAAGCTGCTGCGGGTGCTGCAGGAAAAGGAATACGAGCCGGTGGGGTCGAACCAGATGCTGCGCAGCGACGTGCGCATCATTGCGGCCACGTCCATCGACCTGCAGGCGGCCATGGCCCGCGGCGCCTTCCGCGCCGACCTGTACTACCGGCTGAACGTGTTACCGATCGAAGTACCCCCGCTGCGGCAGCGGCTGGAGGACCTGCCGGCGTTATGCGAGGCCGTGCTGGCAGAGCTGGGCAGCCAGTACGAGCTGGAAACCGAGGCGCAGCAACTGCTGGCACGCCATGCCTGGCCGGGGAATATCCGTGAACTGCGCAACGTGCTGGAGCGGGCGACCTTGCTGGCCGATCAACCACGCCTGGGGGTGGCGGACTTGCGTGCGGCGTTGGGGCCGTTGAGTCCGCTGTCGGCGGCACCGGTGCGCCAGACCTACCGCGAGGCGTGCGAGGCATTCGAGCGCTCACTGATCGCCGGGGCGTTGGCGGACCATGCCGGCAACGTGCCGCAGGCGGCAAAGGCGCTGGGGCTGGGGCGCTCTACCCTGTACAAGAAGATGGTGGCGCTTGGTCTCTAAGAAGAGACTTTTGTCTCTTTTTAGAGATAGCCTAACAAGCTCGGTTGTGCAGACAGGCAGCGTGCAAATCTGGGAGGAGATGGTGCGGGCGCTTGAACAACAAAATCTCAAAACAGAGACTGAAACACTGCAAATAATAAAAACTTCATGTAAATCAATAAGTTAAAAATTGGCACGATATCCGCTTTCTCCTGCAAATCGATAACAACAAGACTCACCCAGGAGAAACACGATGACCGTGCTCATCGCCCTTGCCGCGCTGGCCCTGCTGATGCTGGCCGCCTACCGCGGCTACAGCGTCATACTGTTCGCCCCTATCGCGGCCCTCGGCGCCGTTCTGCTCACTGACCCGTCCGCCGTTGCCCCCGCCTTCACCGGGGTTTTCATGGAAAAAATGGTGGGCTTCATCAAGCTGTATTTCCCGGTGTTCCTGCTGGGTGCGGTGTTCGGCAAACTGATCGAGCTGTCCGGCTTTTCCCGCTCGATCGTGGCCGCTGCCATCCGCCTGCTCGGCACCCGCCAGGCCATGCTGGTGATCGTGCTGGTCTGTGCGTTGCTGACCTACGGCGGCGTCTCGCTGTTCGTGGTGGTATTTGCGGTATACCCGTTTGCGGCCGAGATGTTCCGCCAGAGCAACATCCCCAAACGGCTGATCCCGGCCACCATTGCCTTGGGGGCGTTTTCATTCACCATGGACGCCCTGCCCGGTACCCCGCAGATCCAGAACATCATCCCCAGCACCTTTTTCAACACCACCGCCTGGGCCGCACCCTGGCTGGGCCTGATCGGCACACTGTTCGTGTTCTGCACCGGCATGGCCTACCTGCAGCGCCAGCGCAACAAAGCCCAGCGTGCCGGTGAAGGGTATGGCACCGACTTGCGCAACGAACCGGAAACCGCTGCCGACCTGAGGTTGCCCAACCCCTGGCTGGCGATATCCCCGTTGATGCTGGTGGGGGTGATGAACCTGCTGTTCACCCACTGGATCCCGCAGTGGTACGGCGCCAGCCACAGCTTGCAACTGCCCGGCATGAGTGCCCCAGTGAACAGCGACGTGACCAAGCTGACCGCCATCTGGGCGGTACAGGCAGCATTGCTGGTCGGCATCCTGATGGTGCTGGCATGTGCCTTCGGCGCCATCCGCAGCCGTTTGGCCGAAGGCACCAAAAGTGCTGTCGGCGGCGCCTTGCTGGCAGCCATGAACACGGCCTCGGAGTATGGCTTTGGCGCAGTGATCGCCTCGCTGCCTGGCTTCCTGGTGCTGGCCGATGCCCTGCGCGGCATCCCCAACCCCCTGGTCAATGAAGCCATCACCGTCACCCTGTTGGCCGGTATCACCGGCTCTGCCTCGGGCGGCATGAGTATTGCGCTGGCCGCCATGGGTGACACCTTCATCGCCGCCGCCCATGCCGCCAACATTCCGCTCGAGGTGCTGCACCGGGTAGCGGCCATGGCCAGCGGCGGCATGGACACCCTGCCGCACAACGGCGCGGTGATCACCCTGCTGGCAGTCACCGGCCTGACCCACCGGGAAGCCTACAAGGACATTTTCGGTATTACCCTGATCAAGACCCTGGCAGTGTTCGTGGTAATTGCCACGTTCTACGCCACTGGCATTGTCTAAGGAGCACTGCATGACCCTCAACGGCAAGACTGCACTCGTGACCGGCTCGACCAGCGGCATCGGCCTGGGTATCGCCCAGGTACTGGCCCGGGCCGGTGCCAACATCGTCCTCAACGGTTTTGGCGACCCGGCACCCGCCCTGGCGGAAATTGCCCGGCATGGGGTAAAAGCCATCCATCACCCGGCCGACCTGGCCGAGGTGGCCCAGATCGAGGCATTGTTCGCCGTGGCCGAGCGCGAGTTCGGCGGCGTCGACATCCTGGTCAACAACGCTGGTATCCAGCATGTGGCCCCGGTCGAACGGTTTCCGGTGCAAAGCTGGGACAAGATCATCGCGCTCAACCTGTCGGCGGTCTTCCATGGCACACGCCTGGCGCTGCCGGGCATGCGCACGCGCAATTGGGGGCGCATCATCAACATTGCCTCTGTGCATGGCCTGGTCGGTTCGACCGGCAAGGCGGCGTACGTGGCCGCCAAGCATGGCGTAGTGGGCCTGACCAAGGTCGTGGGCCTGGAAACCGCCACCAGCCCTGTCACCTGCAACGCCATTTGCCCGGGCTGGGTGCTGACCCCGCTGGTGCAGCAACAGATCGATGACCGTGCCGCCAACGGTGGCGATGCGCTGCAGGCGCAGCATGACCTGCTGGCGGAAAAGCAACCTTCGCTGGCCTTCGTTACCCCGCAGCACCTGGGCGAGCTTGTGCTTTTCCTGTGCAGCGAAGCGGGTAGCCAGGTGCGTGGTGCCGCCTGGAACGTTGACGGGGGCTGGTTGGCCCAGTGACGCAGGCTCCCGCGGTGGTTGGCACCGGTTTTTGCCGGTGTTTGCCGCCGAACGGCTGCTGGCCGATGCGCTATCAGCGGTGCGATAGCACCGCCCACGGGCCTGGGTGAAAGGCCACAAACGCGCAGCAATCAGGCATAATGCGCGCTTTTCGCCCCCCCCGAAGCACAGGTAATCCATGAAAGCTCAAGCCCGCCATATTCTGGTCAAGACCGCTGACGAAGCCGAAAAGCTCAAGCAGCGTATCGCCAATGGCGAGGCGTTCGACGTGCTGGCGAAAAAGTTCTCGACTTGCCCGTCCGGCAAACGGGGCGGCGACTTGGGTGAAGTCCGCCCAGGGCAAATGGTCGGCGCCATCGACCAGGTCATCTTCAAGAAGCCCCTGCGCGTGGTACACGGCCCGATCAAGAGCAAGTTCGGCTATCACCTGGTGCAAACCTTCTACCGCGACTAACGCACTGGCCCTGTGCCACCTGACATTTACAGCTTACTACCCGGGTTGAACGCTAGCGACGCGCCACCAGTAGGCCGAGGCCAGCGCAACCCAACAGCGAGGCGCTGACCCGGTTGAACAGGCGCCGCGGACCTGGCTGGCTGAACCAGCGCTGCAGGTAGGCGCCAAGGCCTGCATAGAGGGCGATCGCTGCCCATTCCAGCACCAGGAACAGCGCTCCCAGCCAGAGGAACTGCTCACTGACCGGCATACGACTGTCGACGGTTACGAACTGCGGCAGGAACGCAGTGAAAATCAGGATCGCCTTCGGGTTGCCGGCCGCTACGAAGCATTCCTGCCGCGCCAGGTGCCACATGCCCCGCAGCTCACCGCCGGTGCTCGCAGCCACGCCCACCGGAGCCCGCCACAGTTGCCAGGCAATGTAGAACAGGTAACCCGCGCCCACCACTTTGATGGCCAGAAACAGATATTCACTGGTATGCAGCACCACCGCCAGGCCCATGGCCGCCAGCGCAATCATGCCACTGAACGCCAGAATGCGCCCGGCACCGGCCACACAGGCGGTGCGCAGCCCGTAGCGGCTGGCGTTGTGCAGCGACAGCAGGTTGTTCGGCCCCGGGGCCATGTTCAGGGCGAAGCAGGCGGGGATGAAGAGCAGCAGGCTCGATAAGTCCATTGTTGTTTTCCTTTGGCAGCAGGCGCCTATTTCGGCGGGCCCGGTGCCATTCAGTCAAGTGACAGCCAGCGATAAAAACTGTACAGGTGCCTTGCAGCTGTTACCCTGCCGACAACCCCGAGGAGCGCATAATGCCCCGTACCCACGCCGCACTGTGGCGCGACCCGAACCTGCCACATGTGGAAAGCCGGCGCGCCTGCCATAGCCGCGCCTGCTACAAAGCCCACAGCCACCCGACATTCTCCATCGGCGCAGTGGATGCTGGCCTCAGCCTGTTCAGCGGAGCTGCCGGCGGGCAGGCGCGGTTGACACCTGGAACCCTGGTGCTGGTACCGCCCCAGCGCGTGCATGCCTGCAACCCCGCACCCGGCTATGCCTGGAGCTACCAGATGCTGCATGTGGATGCCCGCTGGCTGTCGCAACTGCGCCTGGAGTCGGAACTGGGTGACGGCGGGGCTGGTGCACCTGCGCGTATCTGCCGGGAGGCACTGCTGTACCAACAATTCTGCGAGCTGAACGGCCTGCTGTTCTCCACCGCCAGCAATGCAGAGAAAGACGCGGCGCTGGTCGCCTTTCTCGGGGACCTGGACTTTGCCGCACAGCCGCCTCTGGCACCGGCACCGGCATTGGCGGCGACGGCCTTGAGCGGCTTGATCGCACGGATCGAAGCCCAGGATCCGGCACAGTTGAGCCTGGCGGTACTGGCGCGGGAGGCCGGGCTTGGGCGCTATCAGTTGATTCGGGCATTTCGTGCAGCCACGGGTTTCACCCCCCATGCTTACCTGCTCAACGCCAGGGTCAACCTTGGGCGGCAGCTGCTGGGCAAAGGGCAGGCACTGGCAGAGGTGGCCTACCGGTTGGGGTTTGCCGACCAGAGCCATTTCCAGCGGGTGTTCAAGGCTCATGTGGGGGTGACACCGGGGCAGTATCGCGGCGCTTGAAGGTGCACAGCCGCGAGGATGACCCATGGGGCCCCTGCAATATTCTTCAATACGCCATGCCAGCCCGGCAGCAGACTGCGGCTTTTCCCGCAGAGCAGCCCGGCCCATGCAAATATTCCTGATCGTCGCCCTCGCCCATTTTCTTGCACTGCTATCGCCAGGCCCGGACTTCTTCCTGGTCGCACGCACGTCGGTCAGCAGCGGCTGGCGTAGCGCCAGCGGCGTGTGCCTGGGTATCGCCCTGGCCAATGGTGCGTTCATCACCGTGGCCTTCACCGGCTTGTCGATGCTCCAGGAAGGCAGCCCATTGTTTGCCAGCCTGCAGCTGGTCGGTGCCGTCTACCTGGTGTACATCGGTATGCTGTTCCTGCGCCATGCAGGGCATACCCGCCTGACTGCGGCCGTTGGCAAGCACACTGGGCCAGGGTGGTGGCAGGGGCTGGGCATGGGTTTGCTGTCTGCCCTTCTCAACCCCAAGAACGCACTGTTCTACGCAAGCCTGGCCAGTATGGTGGGCAGCGCCAGTGTCGGCTGGAAAGCCGCTTGCGCGCTGTGGATGTTCGGTGTGGTGCTGCTGTGGGACCTGCTGATCGCCGTGGCCATCGGCAACCAGCGGGTACTGCGGCGCTTCGCGCGCTGGCTGCCGTGGCTGGAACGCAGCTCCGGGATCATGCTGGTGCTCTTGGGCGCGGCGGTGCTGTTACACCTGGCCTGGGGCTGACCAGCTTCAGGCTGCGCATGTCCACCAAGGTGAAGTGGCCGCTGGCCCAGCCGCCGGTGTCCAGGTGCCAGACGTTGCCCAGCAGCGTGGCCTGCGGCACCGGCGTGTGGCCCACCAGCAAGGCGCGCAGGCCTTGCACCGGCTCGGTATCGCCAGCCCTGAGTCGCCGCCGCGACCACTGGCATACTTGCCTGACTTTGGGGTCATCCAGCAGCTCCAGCCACGTTCTCAATTGCAGCCAATCGGCAGTCGGGCTGTCGGCATGCAGCAGGCCGACCAGGCCTGCCGCACTTTCAACCTCGATCGCAATCGGCAGTTGCTCGAAACGTTCGACGAAGCGCAGTTGCTCGGCCCGCGGCAGGTCGATGAACCAACCGCCGCCAGCTTCGCGGTACATGGCCAGGTCCAGTTTCCCACCCCGCACGCGGGTAATGGCCAAGGCCTCATGATTGCCTTGCACGGCATGAAACCAAGGCTTGGCCAGCCACTCCAGGGCCGCCTCGTTGTCTGGCCCGCGGTCGACCAGGTCGCCCACGCTGAACAGGCGGTCCACGGCGGGGTCGAAACCCACCGCATCCAGGCATTGCTGCAGGCGCTGGAAATGGCCGTGAATATCGCCCACTGCCAGGTCGCGGCCCCGCAGGTTGGCGATCATGCGCCGTAACCGTCCCATCTCACTGTTCCTCTGCTGACGCTGCCCAGGCAGGGATGAAAGGCTGACGGACCCGGCCTCCCCCCGCACGCATCGCGCCCTTGATGAACAGCATGGCACAACCTGCTCCAAGCGCGCAGGTCGCGGGCCACTTTCGCCCCTTGTGCTCGCTGAACGCCCCTTCACTGGTACAGGCGTCGTGGCCGATAGTATGCTGGCGGCTTCAACCTTTACCAGGGAAGGGTTTACATGAAGCTGTGCGCCGTCCAACTGGCATCGCTCAAAGGCGAGGTCTCAGCCAACCTGCAGCGCCATCTGGCCTGCATCGAACAGGCTGCAGCGCTTGGCGCCGAACTGGTGGTGTTTCCCGAGTTGTCGCTGACCGGCTATGAGCCCAGTGTGGTACGCCAGGCGGCCATGCCGGCGCTGCTGGCAAACTGCATCGGCGAAGGCCTCATCGTCGATACCCGCCAGGCCAATGCCATTGCCCTGCCACTGGACCCGGTATGACCTATTTCGTACTGGCCCTGCTCAGCTATGCGTGTGCCTACTACCTGACCGGCCTGATCATTCGGGGGCAAATGGCCGACGTGGCCGAGCATTTGCGTCACCGGCCCGATGCGCCGACACCCGGCGCCTACCTGCGTGAAGTGCAACAGGCTGCGCGGCGGGCCCACCGGCACTACACCCTGATGGCAGGTTCGGTACTGGCGGTGCTGGCTTGCCTGATCGCCAGCTGGTTCGGTTGAACCGCTACAGGTCCAGCGCCAGGCTCTGCCGCCCTTCCAGCGCCAGCAGGTATTGCTTGGCCGCCAGCCCGCCGGCAAACCCGGTCAAGTTGCCTGATGAACCGATGACCCGGTGGCAAGGCGCGATGATCGAGATGGGATTGCGGCCATTGGCCGCGCCCACCGCACGCACCGCACCGGGGTTGCCGACCTGCCGGGCAATTTCGGCGTAGCTGCGGGTTTCACCGAAGGGTATGGCCAGCAACGCGGCCCACACCTGGCGCTGGAACCCGGTACCGGCAAAATCCAGCGGCAGCTCGAACTGTCGGCGCTTGCCGCTGAAGTACTCACCTAGTTGGCGAGCGGTTTCCAGCAGCACCGGGCATTGATCGTCACTGTGCAGTGCGCCCAGGCGCACGCGGTTTTCGCGCTCGTTCTCCCACAGCACGGCTGCCAGGCGATCGCCGCGCGCTACCAGGGTAAGCGTGCCGACAGGCGATTGCATCATGGTGAATGCGCTGGACATCAGCGGGCTCCTGCAGATTGCGATGCCGCCACTGTAAGTCTCTACCGTCTGTGGCGCATCCGCTTTCTTGCTCGGGTAACTGCCCAGCCGGCACTGATCCGCACCGGACGGGCGGACTGAGGCGTCCACACTATCACTTTGTGATTAACCCTAATCGAACTGAGTCACGCGTTCTTCTGATGGGTCGAGAATTATGAATGCAGTCAATTCATGAGGTGAACCATGACCATCGTGGCAGAAACGCTCGCCCAGCTCGCCCAGGCACTCAAGGCTCAGGGGGCGCGGCGCATCGCGGACCTTACCTTCATCCGTGCGCCCTATCGCTGCGGCAAGCGCTGGATATGCAGTGTGGTACGCCGAGGGGCCGGGCGCAAACTGATCAAGCAATCGTAAGCCCGGTTGAAACCTGGCGCGGTCTGAAAGGACCCAGCCGCGCTCGGCGCTGTTTCAGTCCAGGCATTCCTTGGCCGCCTGGCGCAACTTGTCCCCGGACAAGAAACTGCCTTTGTAGAACGTAGCACGGCTGCCTTCGCCTGAATCGATCACCTCCAGTACATCGTCACTGGCCACGGCACTGGATGCCGTCAGCCGATAGCCGTGGGCAATCGATTTCTGCGTGGCTTGCGGGGCCACAGCCTGCCATTTCGGCAACACGCAGGCCGCATATTCCTGGGGCTTTTTCGAACTGAGCTTGCTGGCCGTCGGCTTGCCAGGCGTCGCACAACCGGCGAGGCCGGCGATTAACAATGAACTGATAAAAATACGAAAAGTATGCATTTGCAATTGACTCGTATGGATATGCTGCATTCTAACGAGACCGATACCGACTGACCAATCAACCAAAGGTCTTGCATTGAGTAGCCTGTTGTTCAACGGCAGCGCATCACAGCGATTATTTGCGTCTAACAACGGAACGAATTGAATCCGCTCCGCTTCTGATGAGCAACAGGCAG
Organism: Pseudomonas sp. PARCl1; assembly: GCF_947311875.1. NCBI lineage: Bacteria > Pseudomonadati > Pseudomonadota > Gammaproteobacteria > Pseudomonadales > Pseudomonadaceae > Pseudomonas > Pseudomonas sp. PARCl1. Next base: position 165,219 of record NZ_CAMZMX010000002.1, on the reverse strand, counting down.
CGCAGATTCGGGCTGGCCCTGTTCACTTACCTTGACTCAGTGCTCGCTTCGTTCAGGAGATTGCCATGCTCTGGTGGCTGGAACTACTCACCCAATATGCAACCGCCACTGGCTTGGCTGTCCTCTGCATCCTGGTGTTCTGGGCTTTTGGGCTGGCGTTCGGACGCGCCTATCTGAAGTTGCTTTCTGGCTTGCTAGCCACCATGCTGCTGATGATCGCCGCGTTCCCGCACGGCGTGGACTTCGCCCTGAGGAACCACCTCACTCCGGGCGACGTCAGCGCCCTGCTATTGTTCATTGCCGACGCATCGGGCGTAATCACCGCGGTGCTGCTGGCCTCGTTCTTCTTCGATCCGGAACTGTTGCTGGATGAGGCCTGATCACTCAGGCCGGCCTTTGCTGACCCCAGGCGCAACAGCATCAGACAATCAGGCCCCGCATTATGGAAACGCTTCGCACCATCAAGTCAGATCTGGTCAGGACAGCAGAGCACCTGGACCAGCTTAGCCAGGCCATGAGTGGCCATGTGCGCTTCATGCTGGCTCGCGGCAGTTCGCCAGGCGACATCGATGTCACCGCGCACGTGCGCGCTATTGATGGGGTTGCGGAGCAACTGCGCGCCGTTGCTGCGAGAATGGACGGCGGCGAGCGCGCAGGTGAAAGCTGGCCGCAGCGCCAGCCTAGCGAAACTTGAGCTTCACGACTTTACTGAGTGCCCAGCCGCTGAAAACGTAGAATGCGTCCAGATAAAAACGGCCTGCATAATTGGGCAACGGCGCGTTGTTGAGCAGCACATCAGGATCAGGCGCTGGCGGAAACAGCGCATAGATACCATTGGGCAGCACTGCCAGTGCCAGCAACAACAGGTAAGTCGATACTTGCAACAGGGCGGCCCGGCTGCCGAACCTGACCGACCATTTCAAACCGTAATAGGCTACCAGGCCGGCCACCGGCAATACCCAGAAATGCGTCGGGATTCCAATGAACATTTCGGCGACAACGCTTCTTGCTTCCACCCGCTGCTCTCCATTCAAACTGCTTTAATAGTGCGTAATGCTGTATCACCCGTTAAGGGGCTGCTGGGCAGCCCATCGCAGGTCAGCCAGCTCCCGCAGGTACCGCAGGCGCTGGTTCGTGGTTTCAAAGCGCGTGGGCAATCAAGCTTTCGAGCACAGCAGAGCGGCATCAAGCAGCCTGCCGTGGTCGTACCAGGCGTCACGCTGGTAGGCCGCGTATTGGCGCTGGGGCCCTTGCCCCTTCAACTCGACAAGGCCATCGGCCTTGTCAGGATCGGTGCTTTCAACGAACAGCCTGACCGAGTCGCTACTCTGGATTTCATAGGTTTTCACCTGGGCTGGAAGTTCGCTTCTGACGCAACCCAGGTACGTGGGTGGGCTTTTCGCGGTGGTCCCGTAAGTGTTGTCATGACTGTCGCGCACATCACCATCATGGGCACAGCCTGCCAACAACAGGGTACTTACCCCAACCATCAACACAGCGCCTGCCAGCGATTGGAATTTCATCATGCGACACGCTCCTGTTACCCCCACGAGAAACCGAGAACGTACTACCAGGTAAGCCGCCTTTTTAATTGTCTTTGCGCCATCATACTACCGAGTCTCACTCGGAAAAACTGACAGGTCAGAAGTGACTACGCCTCAGTGGCCGGGCGCTCCTTGTACAACTGAACCATGAAGGTAGTGCCGTACACGGCATTGGAGGTCATGGAGATGTGCCCGCCGTGGGCGTGGGCAACTTCCTTGACAATGAACAGACCAAGGCCGATGGACCGCAGCCCTTCCTGGCGGTCGCTGCCGCGCGTCATTGGCTCGTACAACGTGGGTATCACTGCTTCGGCGATGGCGGGGCCGTGGTTGTGCACACTGATCAGCACGCTGTCCGCAAAACAGTCAGTGGTCACCGTAATCGGCTGGCGCAAGTCACCGTAGGCAACGCTATTGGCGACCAGGTTGCCGATCATTTGCTGCAGCCTGTCCTGATCCACTTCGAACATGGCCTGCCCGCGGGAAAGATGACGAATGCTGGCGTGGCTGAAGGTGATCCTCAGCTCGCTGACACATTGATCCACCACCCGCAACAGGTCGACTCGCTGACGCTTGATGCTGATGCCCTGGCCTAGCCTGACCGAGGCGAAATCCAGCAGGTCGACGATCATGCGCTGCGCGCGCTCGGCCGATGTGTTGATGCTGCCCAACAGGCGCCGGGCCCGCTCGCCCTGGGCATCACGCCCCAGCAGTTCGGTGGCCATCCGGATAGCGGTCATGGGGTTTTTCAAATCATGGCTGGCAACCGCCACCATCTGCTCGGCCAGTAGCGCACGCCGCTGGGCCTCGGCGTAGGCCAGGGCCAGGTCGTCCTGTGCGCGCTGCAGGGCATGCTCGGCGCTGATTTTTTGCGCCAGCAGTTCCTCGGCCCGTTGCATGGCCTGAAACACCGTGTGCTCGTTGCGATCACGCTCGCTGGTACTAAACAAGGCCAGCTGAAAGCGAACCCCTTCAGCGGTTTCACGGCGCACGGCATTGAGCAGCATGGCCACCACATGACCATCGCGGTGACGCAGGCCGACCTTCACCTCTGAAATCGAGCCCTGCAAGTTCAGCAAAGGCCCCCAGTGGGTAAGCTGGAAGGTACGGCCCACGGTGGTCAGCAACTGATCGAAACTGCGCTGTTTCAACTGCGCTACGTCATACCCCAGCCAGTTGCCAAAGGTGGCGTTGCAGCGCAGCAGTGTGCCGTCCGCCTCCATGACGACCAGGCCGCAAGGCGCATGCTCGAAGTAAGACGCGTCGAACATCACGGTCGGATCATTCACGGCCCAGCCCCAGGCGGGCGAAAAACCCGTCCATGGCCGCGGCGCAGGCGCTGGAGGCGCTGAGCTGCGGGTAATGGCCCATGTTGTCCACCAGTACAAGCTGGCTGCTGGGCATCACCCTTTCCAGGTACTCGCCCACGGCCACTGGAACTACCGGGTCCACTCTGCTCTGCAGGATCAGCGTCGGCACATTCAAGCCTTTCACATCCTCGCGGTGGTCAGACAAGAAGATCACGCGGGCGAAATGCCGGGCGATCTCCGCGTTGGTGCGACGGAAGCTGCTGGCCAATTCTTCCTGCATCGCGGGCTCACCCGACGCACCCATCAGCACAGGCGCCATGGTGCTGGACCAGCCCAGGTAATTCTCATCGATCATCGACAGCAGCCCCAGCACATCCTCCTGGCTGAAGCCGCCGTTGTAACCGTCCGAGTCGATGTAACAAGGCGACCCCCCGATCAACACCAGCCCCGCGATTCTGCCTGGCTGCCGTAGCTCGGCCAGCACACCGATCATGGCACTGACCGAATGCCCCGCAATAATGACCGGGCCCTGGCCGAAATCATCGATGATTGCGTTCAGGTCATCGGCATAGCCCAACAGGGTCGAGTATTTCGCTCTGTCGTAGGCAGCGAGATCGGACTGCCCAGCACCGACCAGATCGTAGGTGATGACACGCATGTGTGGAATGAAATGCGGCGACAACGCCTTCCACATCGACTGGTCGCAGCCAAAACCGTGAGACAGAATCAGGGTAGCCGGGCCGTCACCCTCGATATGTACATTGTTACGCTGCTGTACAGTCATACATATCCCGATTTCGGTCGACATTGCGCTGATAAAACCAACCAGTCCATGCTGCCTGAGAGCATAGTGGACTGCAGATCAAGCTGCCTGTAGTGCTTGCTGAACGACATTGAGCGCGAAGCCGATCCACTTTCGAAGCCTTAAACCGGCACCATACAGGATGCAGATGGATAGTTCCGAAAAAACCATCGATCACGCAGCTTTTTGTATGCCTTAGCGCTCGGTCAGGTGAACGCCGATAGCAAAAGCCGCCACGACCAGCACCACCTCGACCACGACATAAGCAACCAGGAATTCATCGGAAAACATGACAGGGTCTCTGAGACGCCGCAGCGCACAATGCGCTGTGGGAATGGCTCAGAGCCATCAACGCCGGCAAAAGTTCAGCCATGGTGCGGCGCTGCCCAGCAGGGGGCTGGGGCGGCTGAAGCCGTGCACCGTTTTCGGGAAAAGGCTCGGCTGCGACAGGCAGGTTTTCGAACCGCATTTGCCCGGTTTGCGCAATAATCTATGCGCTGTAATCGCCTATTTCCGCGCATACCAATCGAATAGCCTGGCGCCATCACATTCAAGGAGCCTGACGATGGCCGCTATGAAATTGCACTTTCTGTTCGACCCGCTCTGTGGTTGGTGCTATGCCAGCGCCGACACGCTGAGGCACCTGGCAGAGCGCTTCGCCGGTGAGCTGGAGATGCACCCTACAGGGCTTTTCGCAGGGCCAGGTGCACGGCAGATAAACGCTGAGTTTGCCCACTTCGCCCGGGCCAACGACTTGCGAATCGCTTCACTCACCGGCCAGCCTTTCAGCGAGTTGTATTTCAAGCAGATTCTCGGTGGCCGCTCGCTGCGGTTCGACTCAATGCCGGTCAGCCGTGCGCTTACCCTCGCCCGAGGGTACGGCAAGACGCTGGAGCCAAAGCTGTACGCGGCACTGCAAACAGCGCGCTACGTGGATGGCCTTGATACCTCGTCGCCCGACGTAGTGGCGGCCTGCACTGCCAACTTCCTGGGCCAGGTGGGTTTCACGGCCGATACGCAGGCACTGCTCGCGGCGCTTACCCAGCAAGCGCGACTGGCCAGCCAAACCTCGGCCCGCTTCACCGAAGCGCAGGCACTGATGCGCAAAGCGGGCGCAAATGGTGTGCCGCTGTTGCTGGTCGAGCTCGACCAGCGCATGCATGCCTTCAGCGGGCCAGACCTCTACAACCAGCCAGACCGCCTGATCGCTACGATCGAGCAGTTCAGGCAGGCTGCAGTCTGAAGCCGCCGAGCACGGTGTTTGCCGCCAGGCTGCACTAGAAGTTGGCGCCCACGCTGAACGGCAAAGTGCGCATCGGGTGATCAGTGCGACAGTGCAGGAGCCTTCCAGTACCCGCACCACTTCATCCACCGACAGCCGCGCATTGATCGGCACCCTGACCATCGCCGCCTTGTACAGCGCCACTTCCGCTTCGACCAGTTCCACGCGTTTGGCGGCAAGAATCGCCACATGCTCGCCAACGCCCACGCCAAGCGTACCCAGCGCGCACGCCAGGCGGTTGCTGCGCCGTTCCAACTGCGCGTAGGTCAGGCGCGTCTGGCTGACCGCCACGGCGATGTGGTCCGCCCAGTAGCGGGCACTTCGGGTAATGATCGATCCAAGGTTCACGTTATTGTTCTCGTCGACAGAAAGACATCGACGATGCTAATCAGCTGTGCGCGCGCAGATGAAATGCCAGATTCAGATGTGGCCCATACCTTTATTGGCTGGCGTACCGCGAGTGGCCGCCGACAGCTCGTAAGCTTTTCCCCTGAAGCCATCTCCAGGGAGCTTACGAAGCGTAAGGTTTTTGTAGCTTTGTTCGGCGACGACATTGTTGGCACTGCCGGTCTTGACGGCGAGGTGGTCAGGAGTGTTTTCGTTGACCCGGCCCGCCAGAAACGCGGTATCGGGCGGCATTTGATGGATGTCATTCATACAGCTGCTGCCAGTGCAGGCGTTGAGGCTGTACGTGTGCCATCGTCAATTACGGCTGAAGCGTTTTATACCGCGTTGGGGTATGAAAAAATCCGCGACGTGTTTCATGGGGCGGAACGCACCATCGTTATGGAGAAGCGGCTGGGCTGAGGGCGTTTCTCGCCATGGTTGCGCCGAATTGAAGGCATTCCTGAACGACCCAGGCCTTGAGCGGTTTTGGCCAAGAGCTCCGAGCGTCATCAACCAGGCGCTATCGACCCATTGCAGCCCTTCGCATGGGGCGGCAGTCGGCCAGAAGTACACGCTAGACAGGACGGCTACCCAACCTCGCTCAGATTCGAATTGGATCTACTAAATTGCCGTATGGCCGGGGTATCGTTATCAGTGGCTGGCGAATTCACAAGTATTGAGGGAACATTCGGAGTATCAGGTACTAGCCTCCAAGGAACGGAAATGGCACTGACCAGCAAGATCATCCCCTATGACCCCACTTGGCCCACCCGCTTTCTGGCAGACAAGCCACTCATCGCTTCGGCCTTTGGCGATGAACTGATTGCCATACAGCATATTGGAAGTACCTCCGTTCCAGGGCTCGCGGCGAAGCCTGAGATCGATGTGCTCATCGAGGTTCACGATCATAGCAACGCCTCGGCGCGGGACGAGGTGTTGATGGGCCTGGGATATGTGCGAGGAAGCGACTTATCGGAAGGGCATCATTTCTATCGACGTAATGTGAATGGGATTCGCACGCACAAGCTCCACGCTTGTGTCAGTGGACACCTTGCGATCACCCAGATGGTGGGGTTCAGAGATTTGCTTAGATGCGATGCCTCGATGCGCCAGCAGTATGAAGCACTGAAGCTCCAACTTGAGTCGAGCAATACAGGTGGGATGGCTGAGTATCTGGAGAAAAAGTCTCCGTTTATTATCGCGGCACTAGTGCATGCCGGCATCGTACCTGGATGACCGATGGGTTGCTAAGCGCCGCCGGTATCAAGTGTCTGCATTGGATCGGGAGCAGCCGATCACCATTGCCTTTCTCGGCCCAATGCGCACGCTTATGCCCGATGGCGGCATTACCGTTGGCTAGGTTGCCCATCATCACGATCAATGGCCTGAGATACGGGAGTCTGTTCGCAGCCCGCTACTCAGCCGCCTGCATCAGCTCCAGCGTAATGTTATCTGGCCCGGTCACATACACCACCAGCGTACCCTTGCGTGGGCCGGCGGGAATCGGTTGAGGCGTACCCCTGGCCTGCCAGCCCGCTTGCTCGATGCGACCGAGTACGGCGTGCATGTCTTGCACGCTCAATGCCAGATGCGCTGAGCCAATCGCAGATGCCGTAGGCGGAGTGACACCGTGGCGGGCACCCTGCGAATATTCCAGCAACTCCACTCGGCTGCCATCCGGCCCTTTCACTATCGCCGTTCGCACCTTCGGGTCGTCGGTGCCGGTTACATCGAGAATGAATGGTCCTCCCATTTCCGACTGGCGTTCGAGCGTGAAACCAAGCCCGATTGTCCAGAAGCGAATGGCTTCTTCCAGTGAGCTGACGGCGAAGCCAATATGATCGACGGCATAGACGCTGTGGTTGGAATTCATCAAGTCATCCTTCAAGTGGGGAACTGTCACGTCGGACCGGCATCAACCATGGCGGCCGATCTTCGCAGGTTTGGGGATCAGGTACCGCCCCCGTATAACTGCCGCCACACCTATGCGACAATACGCTCAATGTCTGGTCTCAACCCCACATTTATCGCCCAACAGCTCGGGCATGGCGTGCAGATGCTCTTATCGACTTATGCGCGCTGGATTGACTCGTCCAACCACTGGTCAGAACTGGAAAAGCGCCAGACTGGTCCCAAATTGGTCCGCAGCTGCGAAGAAGCCACGTAAGTTATTGATAGGTAAGCTCCTTGATCTCCACCGCCAACATCACCATGCAGTTCGGCTCCAAGCCGCTGTTCGAAAACGTTTCTGTCAAATTCAACAACGGCAACCGCTACGGCCTGATCGGCGCCAACGGCTGCGGCAAGTCGACTTTCATGAAGATCCTCGGCGGTGACCTGGAGCCTTCGGGTGGCCAGGTCATGCTCGAACCCAACACCCGCCTGGGCAAGCTGCGCCAGGACCAGTTCGCCTACGAGGAATTCACCGTCATCGACACGGTGATCATGGGCCACGGCCAGCTGTGGAAGGTCAAGGCTGAGCGCGACCGTATCTACTCGCTGCCGGAAATGTCCGAGGAAGACGGCATGGCCGTCGCCGAACTGGAAACCGAATTCGCCGAAATGGACGGCTACACCGCCGAGTCGCGCGCCGGCGAACTGCTGCTGGGCCTGGGTATTCCGCTGGAGCAGCACTTCGGCCCGATGAGCGAAGTGGCCCCTGGCTGGAAGCTGCGTGTGCTGCTGGCCCAGGCGCTGTTCTCGGACCCGGACGTGCTGCTGCTCGACGAACCGACCAACCACCTGGACATCAACACCATCCGCTGGCTCGAAACGATCCTCACGGCGCGTAACAGCACCATGATCATCATTTCCCACGACCGCCACTTCCTCAACAGCGTGTGCACCCACATGGCTGACCTGGACTACGGCGAGCTGCGCCTGTTCCCGGGCAACTACGACGAGTACATGACGGCCGCCACCCAGTCGCGCGAGCAATTGTTGGCGGACAACGCCAAGAAGAAAGCCCAGATCGCCGAACTGCAGACCTTCGTCAGCCGCTTCTCGGCCAACGCTTCGAAAGCCAAGCAGGCCACTTCGCGCGCCAAGCAGATCGACAAGATCCAGCTGGCCGAGGTGAAACCGTCCAGCCGCGTCAGCCCGTTCATTCGCTTCGAGCAGACCAAGAAGCTGCACCGCCAGGCCGTGGTCGTCGAGAAAATGGCCAAAGCCTTCGATGACAAGGTGCTGTTCAAGAACTTCGACCTTACCGTGGAAGCGGGTGAGCGCGTGGCGATCATCGGCCCGAACGGTATCGGCAAGACCACCCTGCTGCGCACCCTGGTCGGCGAAATGGCCCCGGATGCCGGTTCGGTGAAGTGGACCGACAGCGCCGAAGTCGGCTACTACGCGCAAGACCACGCCCACGACTTCGAAGACGACATGACCCTGTTCGACTGGATGGGCCAGTGGACATCCGGCGAGCAGGTGATCCGCGGCACCCTGGGGCGCATGCTGTTCTCCAACGACGAGATCCTCAAGTCGGTGAAGGTGATTTCCGGTGGTGAACAAGGCCGCATGCTGTTCGGCAAGCTGATCCTGCAAAAACCCAACGTGCTGGTGATGGACGAACCGACCAACCACCTGGACATGGAGTCGATCGAAGCACTCAACCTGGCGCTGGAAAACTACCCAGGCACCCTGCTGTTCGTCAGCCACGACCGCGAATTCGTTTCGTCGCTGGCTACCCGCATCATCGAGCTCTCGGCCGATGGCGTGGTGGACTTCAGCGGTACCTACGACGACTACCTGCGTAGCCAGGGTGTATTGGTCTGATTGAGCGGTAAGGCCTGGCCGCCTTCGGCGGCCAGGCCTTGCGCCACAGCGCAGGCCTCTCCACGAAAAATTCGTTAGCCTGCTTTCATTTCCTTCGCGCAACGGCCATGATGGGTTCACGCCCAACCGCCCGCCCGCGAACGAGCCCATGACCGCGCAACAACCTGCTCCCCCCAGTGATAGCTTGCACATAACCCTGCAAATCCTGTCGATCGTCTTCTACACCTTCATTGCCTTCCTCTGCATCGGCCTGCCGATTGCGGTACTGCCCAGCCATGTGCACGATCAGCTGGGCTTCGGCGCCGTGATAGCGGGCGTGACCATCGCCTTGCAATACCTGGCCACCCTGCTCAGCCGGCCATTAGCCGGCAGGGTGGCCGATACCCTGGGCGGCAAGCGGGCAATACGCTATGGCCTGCTGGGTATCGCCGGCTGCGGTGTGCTGACCCTGCTGTCCGCCTGGGCGCTGAACCTGCCAATCCTCAGCCTGGGCCTACTGCTTGCCGGGCGCCTGCTGCTGGGCATAGCCCAAGGGTTGATCGGCGTGGCGACCCTGAGCTGGGGAATCAGCCAGGTCGGCCCTGAACACACCGCCCGGGTCATTTCATGGAACGGCATCGCCTCTTACGGTGCCATCGCCATCGGCGCGCCGGTGGGTGTGCTGGCCGTGGACGGGCTGGGCTTCAGCGTGCTGGGCCCGGCGCTGCTGGGGTTGGCAGCCATTGCCCTGCTGGTGCTGCGCAAACGCCCCGACGTGGCGGTGACGCGCGGCGAGCGCCTGCCCTTCTGGTCGGCGTTCGGCCGGGTGGCGCCGTGTGGTGTTGGCCTGACCCTGGCTTCCATCGGGTACGGCACCCTGACCACCTTTGTCACCCTGTATTACCTTGAGCGTGGCTGGGCCGGAGCAGCCTGGTGCCTGAGCGCGTTTGGCGTGTGCTTCATCATCTCCCGGCTGCTGTTCGTCAACGCGGTCAACCGCTTTGGTGGCTACAACGTCGCGGTCGCCTGCATGGCCACCGAAGTGCTCGGCCTTGGCCTGCTGTGGCTGGCGCCCTCACCACCGTGGGCGTTGCTGGGTGCCGGGCTGACCGGCTTTGGGCTGTCGCTGGTGTACCCGGCACTGGGGGTCGAAGCCATCAGGCAGGTACCCAGCAGCAGCCGGGGTGCCGGGCTGAGCGCCTACGCGGTGTTCTTCGACATGGCCCTGGCCCTCGCCGGGCCGGTAATGGGGGCGGTTGCCGCGCACCTGGGCTATGCCTCGATCTTCTGCGTGGCCGCCCTGCTGGCATTGGCCGGCGTTGGGCTGACGCTGCTACTGGCGCGGCGTGGCCGTGGCCGCTGAGCGCTCGGCCAATTGCGGCGCCCCCAGCGCCTCGCTGAAGAACGCTGCGGTTTCACGTTGCAGTGAGTGGTGGATATGCCGACGGTCAACGCCTTCGGCATCCTTGCACAGCACCGGCATGCGCTGGTATTGCTCGGCATCGCAACGGGCCATGAACACAAAATGCCCGGCACCGGCCAACAGCCGGTAATCCGGTGTGACTGGCAGCTTGCGGGCCAGCGCTGCGGCGTTGCGGTCCACGGCCACCAACTGGTCGCTGTCGCCGCTGTAGATCAATGCCGGCACCTGCACCCCGGCCAGGGCATGCCGCCCGAACAGCAGGCTGAGCGGCGCCATCAACATCACCGCGCCGACACGCGGGTCGGCCTTGGGGCCAAGCTCACTGCGGTCGGCTATCAATATGCCGTGGGTCTTGCAGGCGTCGGCGTCGTTCGGGCGTTCCAAGCAGTACTGGCGCAAGCGCTCCAGGTCCGGATGCGCGCCAGACAAGATCAACGCCGTTTCACCACCCGCCGAGTAGCCGATCACACCCACCTTGCCGTCCGTCAGGTACGGGCCCACCACGCCGTCTGCGCGGGCCGCAGTGATCGCGGCGCTGAGCTGCAACGGCCGGCCATACAGATTGCTCAGGGTGCCCAGGCGGCTGTGGTCGCGGGTGTTGTCCCCGGGGTGGACCACCGCCACCACCACGAACCCTGCGCGCGCCAACGCCGTAGCCAGATAATGCAACGCCAGCGGGCTGCCGGTATTGCCGTGCGACAGCACCAACAGCGGGAAGCGCCCCATGGCGATGGGGGCCTCTTCGGCCACGTCGAGCGGGTAGCCATCGATACGGCTACTGCGGGCCGGGCCCAGCGCTGGGTAGAACGCCAGCGCCTGCATGGGCCGGTTATCGACCGGGTCGGTCAGGGTCATGTGATGCAGCCCTGCTGCCCATTGCGCAGCCTCGGCATGGGCCAGCAGGCAGGCGCACAGCGCCAGCGCCAACACGCAACGGGGGAGATTCATCAGCCAGCGGCTCCTTGCGTGGCAATGCGATAACCCAGCATAGGCCTGGCCCCGCAGGCGCCGCATGAAAACTGGATGAAACCAGCGTTATGCCAGGCCTGCACGCGCACCCTGCATTTGCACCTGGCGGCGAACCCGTGGCATAGATGACGGTCAACGGTTTTATCTGACCGCTTCAGCGCCCTTGAAGGAGTTTCATGCATGAGCAAACCTACCTACGTGCCACCCAAGGTCTGGCGCCCTGACGCTGCATCCGGGGGCCAGTTCGCCAGCATCAACCGCCCTGTCGCCGGCCCTACCCACGACAAGGACCTGCCCAAGGGCAAGCAACCGCTGCAGCTGTATTCGCTGGCCACACCCAACGGCGTGAAGGTCACCATTGCCCTGGAAGAGCTGCTTGAACTCGGCCACGCTGGCGCGGAATACGATGCCTGGCTGATCCGCATCGGCGAAGGCGACCAGTTTTCCAGCGGCTTCGTCAAGGTCAACCCCAACTCCAAGATCCCCGCACTGCTCGACTGCAGCCAGGAACCACCGGTGCGAGTCTTCGAGTCCGGCTCGATCCTGTTGTACCTGGCAGAAAAGTTCGGCGCCCTGCTGCCGACAGCGCCTGCTGCCCGCACCGAGTGCCTGAACTGGCTGTTCTGGCAGATGGGAGCGGCGCCCTACCTGGGTGGCGGCTTCGGTCATTTCTATGTGTACGCGCCGGAGAAGTTCGAGTACGCCATCAACCGCTTCACCATGGAAGCCAAGCGTCAGCTCGATGTGCTTGACCGGCGCCTGGCCGAAAGCCGCTACCTGGGCGGTGAGGCATACAGCATCGCCGATATTGCCGTATGGCCCTGGTACGGCCAGTTGGTACTGGGCAACCTGTACGGCGCAGCAGAGTTCCTGGCGGTGCACGAGTACCCGAACGTACAGCGCTGGGCCCAAGAGATTGCCCAGCGCAAGGCAGTGCAACGCGGCACCCGGGTGAACCGCACCTGGGGCGACGAAGCCAGCCAGGTGCCTGAACGGCATTCGGCTGCGGATCTGGACAACTGATACAACGCACGCCGAAGGTGGCCCTGTGGTGATACAGGGCCGCCGCTGCCAATGCCCGCCGCGTACTCGGGCATGACAATGCCCACCTGCACAAAACCGTTTGCCCCTGCGCAAACCTGCGTCCGCGTAGCCCTTCTTGTACACTCCCCGCAATAGCCCCCACCTGTACATTGTTTGGTGAACGCATGATCGAGGTAACCGAGGTTTCCATTGCCGAGCTGCGCGACGCGCTCGAATCGGGCCGCACGACGGCGGTCGAGCTGGTCAAGGCCTACCTGGCCCGCATTGATGCCTACGACGGCGCCGACACGGCCACCGCCCTGAACGCCGTAGTGGTGCGCAACCCGCAGGCGCTGCAAGAAGCCGAGGCCTCCGATGCCCGCCGCGCCAAAGGCCAGCTGCTGAGCCCGCTGGACGGCATTCCCTACACTGCCAAGGACAGCTACCTGGTCAAAGGCCTGACTGCGGCATCGGGCAGCCCGGCCTTCAAAGACCTGGTGGCCCAGCGCGACGCTTTCACCATCGAGCGCCTGCGCGCCGCCGGGGCCATATGCCTGGGCAAGACCAACATGCCGCCCATGGCCAACGGGGGCATGCAGCGCGGTGTGTATGGCCGCGCCGAAAGCCCGTACAACGCCCATTACCTGACCGCGCCGTTCGCCTCGGGCTCGTCCAACGGCGCCGGCACGGCTACCGCCGCCAGTTTCAGCGCCTTCGGCCTGGCCGAAGAAACCTGGTCCAGTGGCCGCGGCCCCGCCTCGAACAATGGCCTGTGCGCCTACACGCCCTCGCGTGGGGTGATTTCGGTGCGCGGCAACTGGCCGCTGACCCCGACCATGGATGTGGTGGTGCCCTATGCGCGCACCATGGCCGACCTGCTGGAAGTACTCGACGTGGTGGTCGCCGATGACCCCGACAAGCGTGGCGACCTGTGGCGCCTGCAGCCCTGGGTGCCGATCCCCGCGGCCTCGGCGGTGCGCCCGGCGTCGTACCTGGACCTGGCCGCCGATGCCGGCGCCCTCAAGGGCAAACGCTTCGGCGTGCCGCGCATGTACATCAATGCCGACGACGCAGCCGGCACTTCGCAAAAGCCCGGTATCGGGGGCCCTACCGGCCAGCGCATCCACACCCGCGCGAGCGTTATCGCCCTGTGGCAACAGGCCCGTCAGGCCCTGGAAGCGGCCGGCGCGCAAGTGGAGGAAGTCGATTTCCCGCTGGTGTCCAACTGCGAAGGGGACCGCCCCGGCGCACCCACGGTGTACAACCGCGGCATCGTCAGCAAGGAATTCCTGCACGACGAGTTGTGGGAGCTGTCGGGCTGGGGCTTCGATGATTTCCTGCGCGCCAATGGCGACCCCAAGCTCAACCGTCTGGCGGATGTCGATGGGCCTCAGATTTTCCCGCACGACCCGGGCACCCTGCCCAACCGCGAAGACGACCTTGCAGCCGGCATGGACGAATACGTCAACATGGCCAAGCGTGGCCTGAAAACCTGGGACCAGATCGAGACCCTGCCCGATGGGCTGCGCGGCCTGGAGCGGACCCGCAAGCTGGACCTGGAAGACTGGATGGACGCCCAAGGCCTGGACGCCGTGCTGTTCCCCACCGTGGCCGATGTCGGCCCGGCCGATGCCGACGTCAACCCGGTATCGGCGGACATCGCCTGGAGCAACGGCGTATGGGTGGCCAATGGCAACCTGGCGATCCGCCACCTTGGCGTACCGACCGTGACCGTACCGATGGGCGTCATGGCCGACATCGGCATGCCGGTGGGCCTGACCTTCGCCGGGCGGGCCTACAGCGACAATGCCCTGCTGACCTTTGCGGCCGCCTTTGAAGCGACCGGTTCGCGCCGCATCGTGCCGCCGCGCACCCCCGCCCTGGGTTGAGCCCCCCACGGCAACGACCTTCAGGCAACCGTCGCTAAAATCAACGATTCGTGTAAATATACACAAATCGTTGATTTTTTCGGCTCGTTGCCCATGACACCCACTGCCGAGCGCCAGCTCACCCTCACCGTGCTCAAGGCCGCCATCCAGGCCTTGGGCAGCGTTGCCGCGCGCAACATGGAAATCCTCCTGCACGACCTCGACCACCCCGAGCACTCGGTGGTGGCTATCGTCAATGGCCACCTTTCCGGTCGCAGTATCGGCAGCCCGATCCTTGCCGCCCCGGAACAGGACCAGGGTTTCAAGGCCCTGATGCAGGCCTCGGCCGACCAGCAGGGTTGTGAGCCGGTGGTGCTGCCCGACTACCCCACTACCCTCAAGGGCCGCACGCTGCGCAGCGCCACCGCGATATTCCGCGACAGCAGCGGGCACCCGTTTGCCAGCCTGTGCGTGAACACCGATGTCACCGGCCTGGACGCGGCCATGCAGTTCCTCCAGCACTTCCAGCCCCTGGGCGCTACGCCAACCGCCACCGAGCCTGCCGACATGGCGCTGCTGATGAGCGAGATCATCCAGGGCGCACTGCAGCGCAACGGCCAAGGGCGAATGAACAAGCAGGCCAAGCTCGAAGCTGTGCGCGTGATGCAGGAGCGTGGCCTGTTCATCGTCAAGGGCGGCGTCGAGAAGGCCGCCAGCGCGCTCGGCGTGACCCGCTACACCATCTACAACTACCTCGAACAACTGCGCGGAGCCAGCCTATGACCTTGCACATCCCTACGCCCCTGATCGAATCACGCCCGCTGTCGCTGGCTGCCGGGCGCAACATCTGGCTCAAGCTTGACGCCCTGCAGCCTTGTGGCTCGTTCAAGCTGCGCGGGGTGGGCCACGCCTGCGAGGTTCACTACGCGCGGGGTGCCAGGCACCTGGTGTCGTCCTCGGGGGGCAATGCCGGCCTGGCGGTAGCCTACGCCGGGCGCAAACTGGGGGTGCCGGTGACCGTGGTGGTGCCCGAGACCACCACCGAACGGGCCAAGGAACTGCTGCGCCTGGAAAATGCCAAGGTACTGGTACACGGCAGCTCGTGGCAGGAAGCCAACGAACTGGCACTGACCCTGATAGGCGCTGGCGATGCCTTCATTCACCCCTTCGACGACCCGCTGCTGTGGGCCGGGCATGCCAGCCTGGTCGACGAAGTGGTTGCGGCCGGCTTCAAGCCCGATGCGGTCGTGCTGTCGGTGGGGGGTGGCGGGCTGCTCAGCGGCGTGGTCGAAGGGCTGCAACGCAATGGCTGGGCGGACGTGCCGGTGCTGGCCGTGGAGACGACCGGCGCTGCCTCGCTGCACGCGGCCATGCAAGCCGGGCACACCGTGGCGTTGCCGCGCATTGCCTCGATCGCCGGCTCGCTGGGTGCCAAGCGGGTGGCCGAACAGGCGCTGGCCTGTACGCATCGGCAACCGGTACACAGCCACCTGGTCAGCGACCGTGCCGCGCTGCAGGCTTGCGAGCGCTTTCTGCAAGACCATCGGCTACTGGTGGAGCCCGCCTGTGGCGCCGCGTTGGCGCTGGCCTATGACGCCAGCGCCATGGCGCGTTACCCGAACGTGCTGGTGGTGGTATGCGGGGGTGCTACCGCCACTTTGGAACAGATACAGGCGTGGTTGCGACAGGTCGACTGATACGGGCTGTCATCAGTCTGTTTCCTTTGCCGTGTATCACTGAACCCGACCCTGCCGGCGACTCTGCCCGGCAGTGGCAGCCACGCAAAGGAAAAATGCCCTGCGCCCTTTCGATCTGCGGCAAGGGAAGGCACAATGCATGTCCTTTTTTTGGCCGGCCTGGCCGGGGGCCTTTAAATGATCAAGACGCCGTACTACCTCATCGATAAAACCAAGCTGCTCAGCAACATGGAGAAGATCGCCTACGTGCGCGAGCACTCCGGTGCCAAGGCACTGCTCGCCCTCAAGTGCTTTGCCACCTGGTCGGTATTCGACCTGATGCAGCAGTACATGGACGGCACCACCTCGTCTTCCCTGTTCGAGCTCAAGCTCGGCCGCCAGAAGTTTGCCGGCGAGACCCACGCCTACAGCGTGGCCTGGGCCGACGACGAGGTCGAGGAAATGCTCGATAACTGCGACAAGATCATCTTCAACTCGATCGGCCAGTTGCAACGCTTTGCCGACCAGTCCGAAGGCAAGGTGCGTGGCCTGCGCGTCAACCCGCAGGTCAGCAGCTCCGACTACCTGCTGGCCGACCCGGCCCGGCCGTTCAGCCGCCTGGGCGAATGGGACCCGGCCAAGATCGAGCAGGTGATCGGCCAGATCTCTGGCTTCATGTTCCACAACAACTGCGAGAACGGTGACTTCGGCCTGTTCGACAAGATGCTCACGCACATCGAAGAACGCTTCGGCCACCTGCTGCACCAGGTCGAGTGGGTCAGCCTGGGCGGCGGCATCCACTTCACCGGTGAAGACTACGCAGTAGACGCCTTCTGCGCGCGCCTCAAGGCCTTCGCGCAAACCTACGGGGTGCAGGTGTACCTGGAGCCTGGCGAAGCCGCCATCACCAACAGCGCCTCGCTGGAGGTGACCGTGCTCGACACCTTGTACAACGGCAAGCACCTGGCCGTGGTCGACAGCTCGATCGAAGCGCACCTGCTCGACCTGCTGATCTACCGCCTGAACGCCAAGATGGCCCCCAATGACGGCGAGCACACCTACATGGTCTGCGGCAAATCGTGCCTGGCCGGTGACATCTTCGGTGAGTACCAGTTCGACCGCCCATTGGCAATTGGCGATCGCCTGTCGTTCGTAGACACGGCCGGTTACACCATGGTCAAGAAAAACTGGTTCAACGGTTTGAAAATGCCGTCCATCGCGGTCAAGCAACTCGACGGCAGCGTCGAGGTCGTCCGTGAGTTCGGTTTTGAAGACTACGTTTCCAGCCTGTCGTAAGGCAGGCTTCCCAAGTAAGGAGCAACAGGTAAATTGAAGAAGAACGTTCTTATCATTGGTGCAGGAGGTGTCGCCAAGGTGGTGGCCCACAAGTGCGCGCAGCATAACGACGAACTGGGTCGTATCGCTATCGCGTCACGGAACATCTCCAAATGCCAGGCCATCATCGACAGCGTCAAGGCCAAGGGTAGCCTCAAGGTTCCCGCCGACATCCAGGCCTTCTCGCTCAATGCCCTCGATGTCGAGGCGACCAAGGCGCTGATCCGCGAGACCGAGTCGCAGATCGTGATCAACGTCGGTTCCGCCTTCCTCAACATGTCGGTGCTGCGTGCCTGCATCGATACCGGTGTCGCCTACCTGGACACCGCCATCCACGAAGAGCCGGGCAAGATCTGCGAGACCCCGCCGTGGTACGGCAACTACGAGTGGAAACACCTCGAAGAGTGCCAACAAAAGAACATTACCGCCATTCTCGGGGTCGGCTTTGACCCGGGTGTGGTCAACAGCTACGCAAAACTTGCGCAGCAACAGTATTTCGACAGCATTGATTCGATCGACATTCTCGACGTCAATGCCGGCTCGCATGGCAAGTACTTCGCCACCAACTTCGACCCGGAAATCAACTTCCGCGAGTTCACCGGGCAAGTGTGGAGCTGGCAGAACAGCCAGTGGACCAGCAACACCATGTTCGAAGTCAAGCGTACCGACGACCTGCCGGTGGTCGGCTCGCAAAACCTCTACCTCACCGGCCATGACGAAGTTCACTCGATTTCGAAGAACCTCAACGTGCCGAACGTACGCTTCTGGATGAGCTTCGGCGAGCACTACATCAATGTGTTCACGGTGCTGAAAAACCTTGGCCTGCTCAGCGAGCAGCCGGTGAAAACGGCCGAAGGCCTGGAAGTGGTGCCGCTGAAAGTGGTCAAGGCCGTGCTGCCAGACCCGGCCTCGCTGGCCCCGGGCTACACCGGCAAGACCTGCATCGGCGACCTGGTCAAAGGCACCAAGAACGGTCAACCGCGGGAAGTGTTCATCTACAACGTGGCCGACCACGAAGAGGCCTACGCCGAAACCGACAGCCAGGGCATCTCCTACACCGCAGGCGTACCGCCAGTGGCTGCCGCCCTGCTGGTTGCCCGTGGCGAGTGGGATGCCAAACGCATGGTCAACGTCGAGGAGCTGCCAGCCGAGCCGTTCCTCAAGGCGCTGGACGTGATGGGCCTGCCGACCCGCGTCAAGGATGAAAAAGGTGATCGTCCTTGGGACGCTGAAGCCTAAGCGGTAAACAAGAAGGGGCGCCACTGTGGCGCCCCTTCTGCTTTGGCTGGCCGCTTACGCTTCAGTTGGCCTCGGCCGTGAGCTTCGCGCGCTCACCGAGTTTTTTCAGCAACGCCTTGGCCAGGGCCTTGTCCGAGAACGGGTTCTGCCCGGTAATCAACTCGCGATCCACCACCACATTCGGTTGCCAGGGCTTGGCATAACCCATGTCGCCGCCGGCCATCGCCATCGCGTTCGCCGGGTAGAACAACAAGCGCTGGCCGTTGAGCGAACGCTCGAACACCTGCTCCTCCGGGTCAGAGAAGATAGTCATCTTGTAGCCCTGGTACACCCAGTCTTTGGCTGCCGCCCGCTCGCCACGCGCCAGTGCGGCCTGGTAGCCAACCGGGTCTTGCTGCGCCGACAGCAAAGCGATTGGGCCGTGGCAGATAGCCGCAGTGGGTTTGCCTGCCTGGTGGAAATGCCGCAACAAGGCGCCGACATCCGGGTTGTTGGCCAAGTCGATCAAAGGCGCGTGGCCGCCGGGGATGAACAGCCCGGCATAGCGGTCGAGGTCGCCAGCCAGCACTTCTTTCACCGACAGGGTATCGCCGATGTCTGGCAGCCCCTGCACCACCTTTTCAATCCGGCGCATCTCTGTGGCATCACCGGCGAAATACTGCGGGTCGACCGAGCGTGGGTCCACACGCGGGGCATTACCCTTGGGTGTCACCAGCACCAGGCGGTAGTCAGCCTTGAGCAATTGGTCGGCGGGCACACCGAACTCATTGAGGTAATAGCCGGTGGCGTAGTGTTCGCCGTTCTGCAACGGCAGCTGGTGTTCACTGGACAGCAACACCAGTACCTCGCCCTTGGGCGCCGATTGGGCACCACCGGCAAGCAAAGCGCCGGTGACTGCCAGCGCCAGTGTGGTCGGCTTCTTCATGCGTTAACTCCTGATCAGGCAAGCGCCTGCAATACCAAAGTGGCGGAGCGCAGGGTGTAATTGGCAGCTCCGGGTCAGTCATCACTGGGGGAATGCTACCGCTGCGGCTATGATTCGATAATTCTAAAGTGATCATGGCTGCCATTCGGAATATGAATATCGCCAACAAGGACTTGAACCTGCTCTATCTGTTCCATGTGCTTTACCAGGAGCGCAGCGCCACACTCGCCGCCCAACGCATGGCGCTTAGCCAGCCCGCACTCAGCCACAAGCTCGGCAAACTGCGTGATCAGCTCGGCGACCCCCTGTTCGTGCGTGCGCCCAGGGGGCTTACCCCCACACCACGGGCCCATAAGCTGGCGCCGGAGGTAGAACGCCTGGTAGCGGGCCTGGAAGGCTTCTATGAACGCTGCGAGGGGCAAGACTTTCTCTCCCGCCCTGCCCGCGTACACCTGTACAGCACCGATTATGTGGAGCAGACACTGCTGCCCAGGCTGTTACCAATACTGCGCAGCCAAGCGCCCAACCTGACGCTGATCACACACAACACCCGCGGCATGCTACCCCGTGAAGCGCTGGAAAAAGGCACCTGTGACCTGGCTGTCGCCGGCTTCTACACCGACTTGCCCGATACCTTCCACCAGCAGCGGCTGCTCAGGGAGCAGTTCGTAGTCCTTGCCTCGCGCAGCCATCCGGGCCTGGCCAGCGGCTTGGACTCGGACTTGGACTTGGACACATTTCTGGCCAGCGACCATCTGCTCACCACCCTGACCGGTGACCTTGATGGGCTGGTTGATCGCGCCCTGCACAGCCAGGGCAAGCAACGCCGGGTGGTGGCAGGCCTGTCCAGCTTCATCGCACCCATGCGCTTGCTGCGGGGTACCGACCTGCTTCTGACCTGCCTGCGCTCGCTGGCCCTCGAAGCTATCGACCGTGACCAGGACCTGCGCATGTTCCCGCTACC
Source organism: Pseudomonas sp. PARCl1 (assembly GCF_947311875.1). NCBI lineage: Bacteria > Pseudomonadati > Pseudomonadota > Gammaproteobacteria > Pseudomonadales > Pseudomonadaceae > Pseudomonas > Pseudomonas sp. PARCl1. The sequence continues at coordinate 144,719 of NZ_CAMZMX010000002.1, read as the reverse complement.
GCTGGAACTGCCGCCCGTGGAGGTGATGCAGATCTGGCATGCGCGTACCCATGCCGACCCCTTGCGGCGCTGGCTTCGCCAGCAGCTGTGGGCCGTGGCCCAGCAATAGGGATGTTTCCGACGAAAGTAGTCGGGTATGGCGAACAACTTCTTGCAATCCGGAAGATCTCAAAATACTGTATGAATATTCAGTACAGCGAGACGCCCCCATGCAACTCATCGCCAAACTCGGTATTTTGGCCGACGCTGCCAAGTACGACGCTTCCTGCGCCAGCAGCGGCGCGCCCAAGCGCAATTCGCGCGGTGGCGATGGCCTGGGTGCTACCAACGGCATGGGTATTTGTCACAGCTATACGCCCGACGGCCGCTGCGTGTCGCTGCTGAAGGTGCTGCTGACCAATTTTTGCCTGTACGACTGCCAGTACTGTGTCAACCGCCGCTCCAGCAACGTGCCTCGGGCACGTTTCAGCCCGGAAGAGGTGGTGCGCCTGACCTTGGATTTCTATCGGCGCAACTGCATCAGCGGCCTGTTCCTCAGCTCTGGCATCATCCGTTCGGCGGACTACACCATGGAGCAGCTGATTCGCGTGGCCCGGCTGTTGCGCGAAGAACACAACTTCCGCGGCTACATCCACCTGAAGACCATCCCCGACGCCGACCCGCTGCTGATCGAAGAAGCCGGGCGCCTGGCCGACCGGCTCAGCGTCAACATCGAGCTGCCGACCGACGACAGCCTCAAGCGCCTGGCACCCGAAAAGCAGGCACACACCATTCGCCAGGCCATGGGCGTCATTCACCAGGGCCAGCTAGCCATAGCCAATGAGCCCAGGGCACCGCGCTTTACCCCGGCGGGGCAAAGTACCCAGGTCATCGTCGGTGCCGACAGCACCGATGACAGCACCTTGTTGCGCAATGCCGAATCGCTTTACCAGGGTTACGGCCTCAAGCGGGTGTACTACTCCGCGTTCAGCCCGATCCCCGACAGCCCAGGTAGCGTGCCGTTGGCCGCACCCCCACTGTTGCGCGAGCACCGCCTGTACCAGGCTGACTTCCTGCTCCGGGGCTATGGCTACAAGGCGGGTGAACTGTTGGGCCAGCACGGTAACCTGGCACTGGACATCGACCCCAAGCTGGCCTGGGCGCTGGCCAACCGCGAGGTATTCCCCTTGGACGTGAACCGCGCCGAGCCGGCACTGCTGGCACGCATCCCCGGCATAGGCCTGCGCAGCGTGCAGCGCCTGGTGGCCTTGCGCCGGGAACGGCGTATCCGCTATGACGACCTGATTCAGCTGCGCTGCGTGCTGGACAAGGCGCGCCCGTTCATCGTCACCAGCGATTACCGCCCGGCACAGGCCGAACTGCGCAGCGGCTTGCTGCGTGCACGCCTGCGCGAACCGCAGGCACCGGTGCAAATGGGGTTGTGGGGGTGATTGCGCTCGACTGCGACGACCTGTTCGCCACATGGCGTGAACAGGCGCGGGTGTTACTGGGGCATGGCATCGACCCTTCGGAAATCACCTGGAACCAGGGCCCCATGTCGGATTTGCTGGCTGTACCCGCAGCGCTGCCTACCGGCCCTGGCCCCTTCCGGGCCAAAGTCCCGGCCCAATTGTTGGCTCAGTTGGAACTGGCCTCTCGCTACCGTGGCGAGCAACGCTGGAACCTGCTGTACGAAGTGCTGTGGCGTGTCGCCCACGGCGACCGCACCGCAATGCTGGCGGGGGACCGCCTGGGCAGTGAGTTGCAACGGCGCATCAAGCAGGTAACGCGCGAAGCCCATCATTTGCATGCCTTTGTCCGCTTCGTGCCGCTGCCCGAAGTGGTGGCTGGGCAATTGCAACTGGACCTGGTGGCTTACCACGAGCCGGCACATGACGTTCTGCAGAGCGCCAGTGCGCACTTCGCCGACCGCCTGGGCAAGTTGCGCTGGCTGATCGCTACGCCTCAGGATGGCATTCGCTTCGACGGTGCCGGGTTCGACTATCAACGGCGCTGCCCGGCGCAATGGCGGCAGTGGGCGCGCAGTGCCGAAGACCCAGGGGCCGAGCTGTGGCGTACCTATTACCGCCATACGTTCAACCCTGCCCGCCTCAACCCTGATGCCCTGCGCCTGCACATGCCGGGGCGGTTCTGGAGGCACTTGCCGGAAGGCATGCTGATACCCCAGCTCGAGGGCCTGGCACGCCAAGGCAAGCAGCGGGACGGCCAGGCGCTGGAAGTGGCTGCGCAGGCCGGCAAAAAGATCAGCAAGACTGGGCGGTGATGCACGCCAGCCATACCGTGCGCGCAAATCGCCTCACTCCAGCAACCAGCCTGCATCGCCTTCGTCCAGCACGCCGCCATGATCAGTCCTGTCCCCCTTGCGCGCGACAGCAGCCCCCTCGATCAGGAAGTGCTCGGCCCCGCTTTCGATTACCGCACCGCAGGTAGTCCGGTCCCCCACCCTGGCCACTGCGCTGCCGTTGAATGTATACCCAGCACTCCCGCTCTCGACCTGGTTAGCGCCATGCAATGGGCAGAGATGTCGATGACCAACAAGCACAACAGGTTTCATCGCGCTTCGCCTGCGTGCGGTGCGGTACGTGATTCGCGATCAATCGCCACTGGCCAGTAAACCTTCGGCGCCAGGCAGTGCATGTGGCTCAGACCATCATCATCATTCCAGTCGCGGGCGGGGTGTACGAACTTCGGGAGGGCCTGGGGGCCTTGCTGCATGAACAGTCTGGCGATGGCCCAGTAGGCCTCGCCGTGGTAGAGGTCGTGGCTGAAAAACACGCGGTCAATGACTTCGTTGGTTTCCGGGTTACGGACCGACAGCATGACGTTTTCGATCAGACCGCCGTGGCCGGGGGCATAGATTCGGTAAACCTCGGCGGTAACGTCATCCCAGTTGTAGGCAACGGGTTTGACGCCCCAATGCTTTCGGCTGCAAACAAAGAATCGATTGAACCTGTATTGGTAAAGATAAATTCTTCGGCGCAGTCTATTGAAACGAATGGGCTCGTCTCTTGGAAGCACAAAATCAAGCTTGATGTAGGGCGATAGCACCCACGCCACGAGTAGCGGTGTAAGCAAGATAACAATATTCGTTATCCAGTCCCCCTGCCAATTGTCGAAAACCAGCCAATACGTGAACAACGTCATCCCACCACCCGCAATAAGAGCGGCAGAGCCTATCAGCGCACCTAGCCCCCGCGGACGAACAGTAGCCCTTGGCAACTCCAAATAGACATCATCGTAATAATTGGGCGGAGGGTTAATTTTTTGTGGTTCATGCTTGAACGTTGGCCTTTCTTCGATACCGGGTAAATCATGACTCCAACCCAATTGCCGATATGCTAATGGTCTGTGCTTGACGCTCATGCATTCTCCGCCTGCACCCGACTTTCGAGGCGTGCGCTTGAAATATTTTTATCTGGCCAATACGCAACCGTCAGTGTGGCCGATTTAATGGTGTGCGCACCAGCGGTCGGCATTAGCGCTATCACACCAGTCAATTCTAATGACGGCGCGCTTTCTAGATGCGCATGCACACTTTCCATCAATGAAACATCGGGGCGATAGTCCGGAAAACGTGGAGCGACGAAATTTGAAAACTTGTTTGTTTGGGTGAGAAACTCCGGGCAATCAGAATTACGGCTGCCGGATGCTACCAACTCTCCACTATCGCAGTCAGGAAACTCGCCATCACCTGCGCGATGTACTAGTAACGCCCAATCGTACCCTGAATTGACCTCGTCATACCGGGGCAAGCTAATTTGAAATTTTATTTTTTGCTCAACAACCAAGCCGGCCACCCCACCGACTTTGCGCATTGCGATATCGCTGGCCAGAACCGAGTCGAAATTCAGTCCAATTTGAAGTCCAAGAGTTGCAGCATTAAGCTCCGCAATGGCTATATCTGCCCACACCACCGAATCCCAACGAACGTTAGGAATTTCGCCACCCTTGCCAAACAAACTACGACTGAGCCATAACTCAAGAGGGTTGAGCTCGTTGTTTTCCGCCATCCTTCTATAAGTGTAAGCGGAGAGTGTCAGTACTATTGCAACGCCCAAAGGCCCTGCAATCAAAGGTGACGCGACCGCCAGTGCAAACGCTGCAGAACCACCCAGATAAAGCACGCCTGATACAGCGTATTGTTTGCTCGACAAAATGCTACCCGACTTGACGGCGCGTTTTGATGCGGCAAACGCTTGGGCAACGTCAAACACCCCAGCCACTGAACTTATCAATGCGCCTAAACTTATGAGGAAACCTCCTACAACGGCGGCTCCCCTCGCCCAGGGCGCTTGCAGATGACGAATGCTCGTTCGCAGAACAAGCCCCACCAATTCTATTTGCCCCCCAAGCACACCCAGTTGCGAACCCTGCAGCGCCAATTTGGCTTCGTAAGCCTTGGGCCCAATCTCTGCCTCGGCCTTTTCTTGATTCCTGGTCAGGCTGTCATACTGCAAATACAACCCACCGATCCCGAGTAGCACCTCCCAACTGCCAGCAACCCCGCGCAGGCCTGAGAAACCGCCACGCACCAGCTGGCTGGCCTGGTGCGCAGTTATCTTCATCCCGTCAAGCAACTTGCGGGCATTGCTGTCGAGGGTACCTGCCGCGACCGAGATATCCACCATGGCCGCGTGCGCCGCACTGCTCGCCTGAGTCAGCTTGATGCTGGCCGCTTCGACTAACCGGCCATGCACTTGCGCAGCCGTGCCTTCGACCCAGACCGTGACACTGATCACGGTGTTGGTCAGACGAGGGTCGAGCAGCGCAAGGCTCATCAACCCGTGCTGCAGGATCGGCCGGACCTTGCGCATCGCCTTGAGCGAACCAACTTCAAAGTCATCGACACTGCGATACATACCGTCTCTCGCCTCAGCGAGGGTGGCATGTGCGCGGTGCTGCAACTGGCGTAAGTGCGCACTCTGCAAGGCGTAGTACTCGCCTAGCTTCATCTTCACTTCAAGCTCGATCAGTTGCACCCCGTTGTAAAGAAACTGGATTGCGCTGTTCAGGTGCCGAACAGCGTTGTGAATGCCTGGCCCGAGGCTAGGCGCCAGGCGTTGACTGGCGGCATTCACCGCGCTCTGCGTTTCGGCGATGGCCTGCTTCAAGCTATTTCGCATGCGTAAACCGGCATCGTCGCTGGCGATGACCTTGCTCAACATGCCGAAGAGCTTGTCGCTGTCGTTCCAGTTGATTTCCTGGTCACCTGAAAAACTGGGGAACAGCGCGGCCAGCAAAGCGTTGTCACGCATCAGCAGCGCGCGGTAGGGAGGGCTGTCGGGGTTTTGTAGCCATACCTGCCACAGCCGTTCGCTGGTACCGGCTGGGGGCTGGCGGGGTTCAAGGCTGGCCACCACGGCCTCTGTGACACCACCGCCCAAGCACAGCCCCATGGTCTTGGTATAGGCCACACCGGACTCGCGATCACGGCCGTCATAGTCGTGGCGCTCGGCCACCTTGAACATCGGGGTATCGAATAATGCAACATAGGCCTGCGCGTCCTGGTCGATGTAGCGCTGGAACTCGGCATCCTGCGCCTCGTACTCAGCTTGGAAAGCAGCCCGCTGCGGCTCGTGGTAGCGCTCTTCTAGACGGGCATCACTTTCCAGCTGCGCACGCTCGACCAAACGCTGTCGCTCGACTGCCGGGTCCACGAAAATTGGTGGCCCGTCGCCGGTCACCGGCTGCAGCGACGGCACCCCTTGTGCCGCCCACTCCCGGTGCGTGGCGCGGATCACCTGTACTATCTGCGACGTCTGCAACTGGTACGCGCGTTGTGGGTCCTCACGCCAGACCTGGCGCTTCACTACCCAGCTCAGCCGCTGGTGGTTATATTCCTGGATGAGACCTACGGTGTCGTCCAGCACCAGCGCCAACACACCGCTTGCCAACTGGTGGCGGTCCGATGCATTGACCACGTAACCACGCAGGGCAAACCTGCGCAGCCAACGACTGTGGAAACCATGCACGCTGTCGAACGGTGCGCACGCCTGCTGGCTGTACTCGAACACCTGGTTGTCAACTTGCAACTGGTCGGCCGTCATCGCCAGGCCCAGCAATTGCGGATGGGTACGCGCCTGGGTCAGATCAATCCCTACGAAGCGGTGCCTTGGTGCCACGCCTTGCTTGTAGGCGTTCAGCACGCTCACCGGCCAGGCATCACTGGAAAAGGCCAGCCAGGCACTGTTGTATTTGTCGGTGTCGATCGTGACGAAGGCCGCCGGAATATCGTGGTTTTCCTGCGCACATTTTTCCGGCAGTGGCCCAGGTGGGCCAGCTGGGGGCGCATAGGGGTCAAAGCGTCGCAGATGGCCCTGTGCGCTGACGGCGTAGGCTTGCCAGACCTGCTGGTCAAGCAAGACATACAGGTAGCCCATGCGTAACGTGCGCAGGCCAGGCTTGGCGCAGATGTGCAAATGCCCCGCCACGGTAGTGACGCACTCCGGTCGGGTATCCGGGACCAGCGCACGGCGCAGGGGCAGAATGGGCAGCCCCTGGCGCTGACAAGCCATGCAGTGGTCATGCGGCAGCCCGGCTTCAGCGACAGCCAGGGCGATTCGTTGACTGATGGTCATGCAAGGCGCTCCGCTTCCGGCAGGAGTTGGATCAGGTGCCGCCATTGCGCCTCGGAGTAGCAGGCAAGCAACGGCGCTAGCGCGCGCTGCTCTTGGCAGGCTACATCTATCAGGCCGCGCACGGCGGCAAGGGAGGTTAGCTGGGGATGAATGCACAGCTGGTGCAGGGCCAGCACCACGATATCTTCCGAGTCGGTCAAGCCCAATGCGCGTGCTTCCTGGATATGGTTGCCGGCTCGTACAGCCGCAAACGACGGTATCTGACACTGAAAGCTATTGTTCACGCCTGCTCGCAGAGCGCTCAAGCTCCGCAATACGCGCTCGACCAATGCTCCATCCGCTTGCATGCGCCAAGCAGACGCGGGCAGCAGACAGCGCTGCTCGCTCTGCCCCTTGAGGTTCAGCAACTGCCCACTGCTGTTGAGGAACAACCAGCGGCTGATGGGCCACCACGGCGCACGCTCCCCTTGCTTGAACGTTGCCGCAAGCAGCTCCAGGCGTATCGGCTCGTAGACCGGATAGAAGCTCAGTGCCTGGGCCCTGTCGGGTAACCGGCACAAGCGACTGAGGTGAGCTGCGATGTCGGCCGCTGGCTGTTCACTGAACACCCAGCCGCATAGGTAGCGCCTTGGCTGAAACAACCCACGCACGGCTGCCCGGGCGGTCAATTCCAATACTGCGCGGTTGGGCAGCGCCCCGGGCACAGCCAGGCATACCAGTACAGGATGCAGGTGCGGCACATGCGCCAGGTCGGGCCTGGGTACACGCATCAAAGCGCTCGCCCCCAATGCCTCGCGAAGCTGGGCGAGCAAGGCTGGATCGCCTTTGTCCTCGGGCGCGAGGGGGTCGACCAACACATAGCTGTACAGGGTGGGCGCATGCTGCTGTTCGATCACGTGGGTCAGTTCATCAGCCGTCATCAGAGCTTTCCCTCACAGGTGCTGGCAGCGTTCGGCGTCAATGTCAGCGATGTAGCGCTGCCTGCCCCCTGCGCAGTCGCCTGGGTTTGCCCCAACAGGTTCAGGGTCTGGCCGTTGAGAGTGATGCCGCGCCGGTCCAGCACGATGCAGCCACCTGGGGTTTTCAACTCTATTCGCTCACTGGCATGCAGCTGATACACGGTAGTGCGCTGCTGCATGCCGTTGCCGACTTCGACCCGTTGAGCACCTTTGACCACCAAGGCGCTGTCCTTGCCGACGAGAACCTGCTGACAGCCCAGGGTCGCTTCACTGCGGTTGTTACCGACCTGGTGCGTCAGGTCATGCTTGATTTCGACCTGGCAGTTCTGCCCGATGAACTGGTTGTGGTTGCCCCCGGTTTCCTGGCGATAATGGTTACCGATGCTAAGTTGCTGATCATTGCCCACCTGCTCCAGCCGATCGCGCCCGACACGCGTGGTCTCGTCGTTGCCGACCACCGTGTTGTAGTCGCGCTGGGCATGAATGAACACCTCCTCCCTGCCCAGTTCATCCTCGAAGCGCAGCTCATTGAAGCCATTGCCCTTGTGAGTCTGGCTCTTGATGGTCATGCGGGTTTTGTGCTCCGGCAGGTCATACGGCGGAAGCTGATCACCGCAGTAGGTACGCCCGATGATCAGCGGCTGGTCGGGGTCGGCATTGACGTACTGGATGATCACGTCCTGGCCAATACGCGGGATGGCCATCGAGCCCCAACTGCCGCCTGCCCAGCTTTGCGAAACCCGGACCCAGCAAGAGCTGAACTCATTGCCCTTGCTCTCCCGATCCCAGGGAAAACTGACCTTGACCCGGCCCCACTCGTCACAGTCGATCTCTTCGCCGGGCGGGCCGACCACGGTGGCCATGTGCGGGCCATCGATACGGGGTTTGGCCAGGGGGGCCGGGCGCCATTCGCGGGTGCCCGGCACCAGCATGGCACGCTGCACGTAGCGGGTGCCCTGGTCGGCGCTGCCTGCCTCTTCCTGCAGGCTGGTGAACTGCACGCCTTCATGGTGCACGCGGATCGGCCGCCAATGCACGTTCAGGTCTTCGCGCGGGTGCCCGACAAGCGTGAAACTCAGCCCTGGTTGCAGGCGTACATCATCGCCCTGCACCTCGGCAACATGCGCGTCGTGGCGCAGCGCCGCGAGGCGCGTGGCCGTGAACGGTACGCCGACCGCGTCCCGCTTGTAGCGCCCAGGGTAGTCGAAACGCTCGTAGGCCAGCGTTTGATGGGGGATGCTGCTGTCAGCGGCCCGATGCTCCTGGCGGTAGCGCGGGTGGGTGAAGGTGTAGTCCCGCTGCACCTGCCGGGTGCTGCGGACCTGCTCGCTGTAACGCAGGCGCCGCAGGCACGGCACGGCCTGATCACCACCGCTGTTGGCGTGATACAGCACGTGGTCGGGGTCGATATCACCCTCATCTACCGCTTGCAGGTCATCGGCCCGGACCGCGCCGCGGCTGATAGTGCCAAACGCCAGCAGCCGATCGGTAATGACCAGGCGGTGCTGTTGTGGCGTGTGCTCGAAGCGGTAGACAAAGCCTTCTTCGGCTGCTAGCCGGGCGATGAAGTCGAGGTCGGTTTCACCGGCCTGGACGCAGAACTCGCGAACCTGATGCTCGCCGAGGCTCTTGATTTCGAAGCGGTTGATGCCCTGGCGCTGCAACATCAGTTCAATAATCTGCGGCACAGTCTTGTGCTGGAAGATGCGCCAGTTCGAACGCAGCCTGGCGCGGGCCAGTTGCGGCTCTACCAACGCGTGGTAGTAGGTACGAAACCTGCCGGTCTCGCCTTGGCTGAAACTGCTGACCAGGCCGTGCACATGGCGCAGCGGCTGCTCGCCACGCCAGACCGTGAACAGCCCGGGCTTGTCGAGCAGCAGGCCGAAGTCGACATCCGCGTCGAAACTGATCAGTTCCAGGTGCAGTTGGAACGGCGCGCTGATGGCCTCTTCGAGTTCGAATGAAACCACTTCGAACTCAACCCGGCCGGCCAGGGCCTCAAAGCTGAACCGCAGATCGGACTGGCTAGGCATGCGGACTCCCGGCTACCACCTTAAGACAAGGCTGTCGAGCGACTGCAGCACTCCGGCGCTGCTCAGCGCTCAGGCGAAATCGGTAGCAACAGAAGGCCCCGCGGCCTTGAGGTGGGTGGTGCATGAAGAGGTCCTTGTCTTCCGGCAAACTGAAGACATGAACGCTAGCGGGGAACCGATTCTGCGAGAAGTCCAGCACTTCCCGGCGTAACGTAGGAAATGTCGGCTGAGTTTTCGATGACAGGCGCGCGCCGAGAGACCGAGCGCTGCGCGAGGGCCGCTCGATCTCTGCGAGGCTCGTAAATGTTCAGGGCCGAAGGCGTTCAAAGCTTGAACTGCCCGACCAAGGTCGTCATCTCCCCCACCAGGCCCGACAGTGCCTTGCTCGCAGCGCTGGTCTGATGCGCCCCGGCCGCCGAATGGTTGGACAGTTCACGGATGTTCAGCAGGTTGCGATCCACTTCGCGCGCAACCTGCGCCTGCTCTTCGGCGGCGCTGGCGATGACCAGGTTGCGTTCGTTGATTTCGCCAATCGCACTGTAGATACCCTCCAGCACCTGCCCCGAGGCCAGGGTGACGTCCAGGGTCGACTGCGCACGGTGGGTGCTGGCCTGCATCGACGCCACTGCCGCTTCGGTGCCGGCCTGTACGCGGCCGATCATCTGCTCGATTTCCTGGGTCGACTGTTGCGTGCGGTAGGCCAGCGTACGCACTTCATCGGCCACCACGGCAAAGCCGCGGCCCGCCTCCCCGGCACGCGCCGCTTCGATGGCGGCGTTCAGCGCCAGCAGGTTGGTTTGCTCGGAGACCGAGCGGATCACTTCCAGCACCTTGCCGATATCGCGCACCTGCCCCACCAACTGCTCCAGGTGGGTACTGCTGGTCTGGATCTCGCGGGTCATGGCCTCGGTGCCGTCGATATTGTCGCTGACCTGGCGGCGGCTTTGCGTGGCTAGCTGGTTGGACTCGCTGGTGGTCTGCGAGGTGCTGATCGCATTGCGTGCAACCTCCTCCACGGCGGTGGTCATTTCGGTCACGGCAGTGGCTGCCTGTTCCAGCTCCAAGCCTTGTTGGCGCAGGTTTTTGGCGCTTTGCTCGGTTACCGCGTCCAGCGCAGTGGCGGCTTCGTCCAGTTGCCGGGCACAGCGGCCGATCTGGCCCAGGGTGTCGCGCTGGCTTTGCTGCATACGCTGCAACTCGTGGAACAGCTGGCCGATCTCGTTACTGCCTTGTGCCTGCACTGGCATGCTCAGGTCGCCCCCGGCAATACGCTGAAAGTGCTGGCCGGCCTCACGCAGGGGGTGCAGCACGCGCTGCGCGATGAAGCCCCAGCACAGGGCTGCCAGGGCCAAGGTCAGCGCCAGCAGGCCGAGGCTGAGCAACTGCGCACGGGCCAGGCGGCGATCGGATTCGAGCATGATCTGCTGGCCACGCTGGCCCAATTCGCCAACCAGTTGCTGACGTAGCGCCTGCAACCGGCCCATGGCGTTACCGGCGTCGACGTTGACCTTGAAGTATTGCTCCAGCGAGCGCTGGCGGGTGGCCTCACGCTGCCCGGCCACCGCGGCGGCGTATTCGGCGAAGGTCGCCTGCAACTCGGTCGCCAAAGTGCGCAGGGCCGGCTCGCGGCTGTTTTCGACGAATTCGTCGACCAGCTTCTGGCTTTTTTCGTTCAACTCGAGCGACAGTGCCATGCGCTGGGCAGCACTGTCGTCGTGGCCGCCGAGTTGCTCGATGAAGCCCGACGACACGTTGGCGCTGGAACGGATGGCCATCAGCAAGGCATTGTTCAAGCGGTCCGACTGGTGCGCAGTCTGGTCCAGTTCGGTGATCTGCTGGTCACTGCCAACCGCCGCTCGCCAGGCACTGAGGGTGGAAAACAGCAGGGTCAGGCTGAACAGCGACAATACCCAGAACATTCCGGTGCGGATCTTCAAGTTGGCAAGCATGCGGGCAGTACTCCTGGTTGGCACCACTTCTGATCGATGATGCGACGGTGGGTGTGCTGCTATCGGAGCGGCGCGGCGCCGGCTTGAGGGGCTCAGGCATGCTTGTGGGCGGTAACCGCACAGATGTTGCCTGCATGCGGGGCCTCGCCAAGCAACCCGCGCGGTGCCTGGCAGCGCATGCGTTGGCGGGCTCGGCAGGGAAAGCCTGGGTTTGCCAGCCAAGCCGCGATGCGGTTAAAGTCGAGCCCTGGCGCTGGCTGCGCCTGCGGTCCGCGCAAAGGGGTTACCCGAGCCATGCGATAACCTGTTTCCATACCAGCTCCAGGCTTGTCGGCGGACCGAGCCTCAAAGGAGTTGGCATGCCCACCATCCATGCATCCCGCCACCATGGCCTGCTCGATCTTGCCGCTTTGCGCAAACGCGCCAAGCGTTTGCTCAACGCCCTGAAGCACCACCAGGCCGACGACGCCCGGGAACAGTTGCGCACCCTTGGCCTGCCTGGCCCCCATTATCGCCTTGCCGATACCCAATGGCTGGTGGCCCGCGAAGCCGGCTTCGCCAGCTGGCCCAAGCTCAAGGCGCATGCCGATGCCGTAGCGTTCGCCGCACGCCAGCCTGGCTTCGCTGCCGATGACGAAGCCGCCGTGCAGCATTGGCGCTGCGGTAACGATATTGCCCGCAGCTTGCGGGTTGCGGGGTTTGCCGGCGCTTTCCAGATGTTCGACGACCCCATGGTGATGGGGCCGGTGCCGGCCCTGCCAGAAGATCGGTACTGGCCGGTGCGCGGCGCGTTCATACAGCAAGCGTTCAACCTCAGCGCCGAGGCTGTCGCCCCGCGCCAGGCTGCACAGCAAGCCGCATTGGCCGGTTTGAACGGCGACAGTCAGCTGGTGCTGTGGTGCGAAGCCGACGCTTACGACCAGTTGTTCCTGATCCGCGTGCTCGCCAGCCTGCCCTGTTTGCCGCGACGCCTGGAGCTGATCGAAATCGACCAGGTCCCTGGCGTAGAGCGCTTCATCGGTATCGGCCAACTGGCCCCGGATCTGCTGGCCTGGCTATGGCCACAACGTCGCGCGCTGGGTGAGGATGCACTGACCTTGGCGCGCCAGGCCTGGGCTGCCTACACCGCCGCTGAACCCCAAGCCTGGGCCGCCCTCGCTGGCCGCCAGCACCGGCCTTTGCCGCTGTTGGGCCGGGCACTGGCGCGCCAGCTGCAAGAGCTGCCTGGCGCCAGCGACGGCTTGAGCCTGACCGAACGCCTGCTGCTGCGCGTTCTGGCATCGCATGGGGAGCTGCCAGCCGGACGCGTGTTTACCCAACTGATGCAGCAGGATGAGCCGCTCCCTTACCTGGGCGACATGATGTTCCATGCCCTCCTGCAGCCGTTGCTCCATACACCCCACCCGCTGCTGCGCGAAGGCCCGGGCGACGCCTGGGCCCATCGGCCATTACGGCTGACCGCACTCGCCGAACAGGTGCTGGCCGGCCAGCGCCACTGGCTCGACCAGCGCCCTGCTCAGCGTTGGGTAGGCGGGGTATGCATCGACCCGGCTGACAAGCCTTGGGTGGTTAGCGAGCAAGGCGAGGTCTGGCGACGACAATAGCGACGCGGCTTGGCTGCAAGGGTTGGCGGGAAGCCTTATTCCGCCAGCACCTCCTCCAGCGCCTGCTCCAGCGTGCTGACGGCGCGCTCGATATGCTGCAGTTTTTCCAGCCCGAACAGGCCAATGCGGAAAGTCTGGAAATCTGCCGGCTCATCGCACTGCAGCGGCACCCCAGCGGCGATCTGCAGCCCGTGGTCGGCAAATTTGCTGCCGTTCTTGATGGCGGCATCATCGGTGTAGCTCACCACTACACCCGGGGCCTGGAAACCGCTGGCGGCCACGCTCTTGATGCCTTTGCCGGTCAACAGGGCGCGCACCCGCTTGCCGAGGGCCTGTTGCTCGGCCCGCAGTGCGTCGAAGCCGTAGGCGCGCATCTCGTTCATCACGCCGTTGAACCTTGCCAGTGCATCGCTAGGCATGGTCGCGTGGTAGGCATGCCCGCCCTGCTCATAAGCCTGCATGATCTGCAGCCACTTTTTCAGGTCGCAGGCAAAACTGCTGCTCTGTGTCTGCTCGATGCGTTGCAGGGCCAGGGCACTGAACATCACCAAGGCGCAGCATGGGGAAGCACTCCAGCCCTTCTGCGGGGCGCTGAGCAGCAGGTCGACGGCGCATGTGTGCATATCGACCCACACCGCGCCGGAGGCGATGCAGTCCAGCACGAACAAGCCGCCCACTGCATGCACGGCCTCACCCACCGCGCGCAGGTAGTCGTCGGGCAGCATGATCCCGGATGACGTTTCGACATGCGGGGCAAAGACCACCTGCGGTTTGTGTGCCGCAATCGCCGCCAGCACTTCATCCAGCGGCGGTGGCGCATAGGCTGCCTGGCGCCCGGTTTCCACCGGCCTGGCTTTCAGCACCGTGGTAGCCGCCGGAATGTTGCCCATCTCGAGAATCTGGCTCCAGCGATAACTGAACCAGCCGTTGCGGATCACCAGGCACTGCTGGCCAGTGGCGAACTGCCGCGCCACTGCTTCCATGCCAAACGTGCCACTGCCCGGCACCACGGCCACGCCCTGGGCGTTGTACACCTGTTTCAAGGTGCCGGAGATGTTCTTCATCACGCCCTGAAATGCCTGTGACATATGGTTGAGGGAGCGGTCGGTGTACACCACCGAGTACTCGATCAAACCCTCGGGGTCGACACTGGGATAAAGCTTTGACATGGGCTGGCTCCTTTGGCAGAGACGTCATTGCCCTCGACCCTGCCTCAAGCCCCGGCAAATGACAAGGCGCGGCCGCGGCGGCAGCTCACAAATCCGCTTGGACAATACATATGGAAATACGTATATTCGGATTTCCATATGTAAAGACCCTGCCATGATTACCCCACCTGAAGTGTTCAAATGCCTGGCCGACGAAACCCGTGCCCGCGCCACCCTGCTGATCGCCAGGCTGGGTGAACTCTGCGTCTGCGAGTTGATGTGCGCGCTGAACGACAGCCAGCCGAAGATAAGCCGCCACCTGGCCCAGCTACGCAGCAGTGGCCTGTTGCTGGACCGACGCCAGGGGCAATGGGTGTATTACCGCCTCAACCCGGACCTGCCCACTTGGGTCAATGCGGTTCTGCTGGCGACGCTACAGGCCAACGAGCAATGGTTGGCACACAACACCCAACGCCTGCAGAACATGGATGGCCGCCCTGTCCGGGGCTCTGCCTGCTGCTGATCAACAACGAGAAAGAACCCTATGCTGGTCGCCATTGCAGTCTTCGTTTTCACCCTTACCCTGGTCATCTGGCAGCCCAAAGGGCTTGGCGTTGGCTGGAGCGCCGCGCTCGGCGCGGTCATCGCCCTTGCCACAGGTGCCGTTTCGCTGCACGACATCCCGGCGGTCTGGGGCATCGTCTGGAACGCCACGTTCACGTTCATCGCCGTCATCATCATCAGCCTGCTGCTCGACGAAGCCGGGTTTTTCGAATGGGCAGCCCTGCATGTGGCGCGCTGGGCAAATGGCAGCGGCTACCGCCTGTTCGCCTTTTGCGTACTCCTCGGTGCTGCCGTGTCGGCATTGTTCGCCAACGACGGTGCGGCGCTGATCCTCACCCCCATCGTAATGTCGATGCTGCTGGCACTGCGTTTCTCGCCGGCTGCGACGCTGGCTTTCGTCATGGCCGCCGGCTTTATCGCCGATACCGCCAGCCTGCCGCTGGTTGTCTCCAACCTGGTGAACATCGTTTCGGCCGATTACTTCGGGTTGGGCTTCGCCGAGTACGCTTCGGTGATGGTGCCGGTGAACCTGGCCAGCGTCGCCGCGACGCTGGTGGTACTGTCGCTGTACTTTCGCCGTGACATACCGCAGCACTACACCGTTGCAGCCCTCAAAACGCCCGGCGAAGCGATCCACGACCGTGCCACCTTCACGGTCGGGGGTTGGGTGTTGCTGGCGTTGCTGGTGGGCCTGTTCGCCCTTGAGCCACTGGGTATCCCGATCAGTGCAGTGGCAGCCGTGTGTGCCGCCCTACTGTTCGCGGTCGCCGCGCGCGGGCAGCGCATTGCGACCCGCCGCGTGCTGCGCGAGGCCCCCTGGCAGGTGGTGATTTTCTCGCTCGGCATGTACCTGGTGGTCTACGGGCTGAAAAATGCCGGCCTGACCGACATGCTCACCCAACTGCTCGACCGCCTGGCTCAACAAGGGCTGTGGAGTGCCACCCTGGGCACCGGGTTGATCGCAGCGTTGCTGTCTTCGGTCATGAACAACATGCCCAGCGTGCTGGTCGGCGCGTTGTCGATCCAGGCCAGCGAAGCGCAAGGCCTGGTGCGCGAGGCGATGATCTACGCCAATGTGATTGGCTGCGACCTGGGCCCGAAAATTACCCCTATCGGCAGCCTGGCAACACTGCTCTGGCTGCATGTGCTGGCGCGCAAAGGCGTGCGGATAACCTGGGGTTACTACTTCAAGGTCGGCATTTTGCTGACCCTGCCCGTGCTGTTGATCACCCTTTCGGCTTTGGCACTGCGCCTTAGCCTCTGATAGTCCGCCAGCAAGCGGAGGAGCCCCTATGCGAGTTCTGTTCATGTGCACGGCCAACAGCTGCCGCAGCATCCTTTCCGAGGCCGTGTTCAATCACCTGGCGCCTGACGGCTTTGAAGCCGTCAGTGCCGGCAGTTTTCCCAAGGGCCAGGTGTTGCCTCGCAGCCTGACCACCCTGCAGCAGGCCGGCATTTCGACCCAGGGCCTGAGCAGCAAGGGTAACGAGGCATTCGAGGGGTGCCCGCCCGACATCGTGGTCACCGTGTGCGACAAGGCCGCCGGCGAAGCCTGCCCGGTGTACTTCGGCACGGCACTGAAGGCGCACTGGGGCCTGGAGGACCCGTCCGATGTAGAGGGCGATGCAGCGACCGTCGACGCGGCTTTCCACGCCACGTTGGCGCGGATAACAGCCCGTTGCGAAGCATTCTTCGCCCTGCCCTTCGACACGCTGCAACGCGATCAGCTGCAGCAAGCGCTGGCTCGCATCGGTACGCTTTAAGCATCACGGGCAGGAGGTCGCCGCTACAGGCCTGAACCCCTGCCACCAACCCTCACGCTTTTGCGGCCGGTCGCAAGCGGAAGCTGACACCCATGCGGTTGAACGCGTTCATCGCGGCAATGGCCGCGGTGAGCTCGACCAAATCTTTTTCTGTGAACGCGGCCGACGCGGCGGCGTAGGCATCGTCCGATACGTGCGTCTCACTGACCCGGGTCACTTCCTCTCATGCGTGTTGCCCCTGCGGTAGCGGCTTGGAAGACGCGGCGAAGAACCCTTGCACTTCAGCCTGTGCAGCAGCCCTGGCCGCTTGCAGAAACTCCGCCCCTCTGGCGGTGCCCTCGAGGGTGAAGTAATTGACCTGCTTTAGGCCAATCGTGGCAAGTACGGCGGACAGGTATGGCCGGAGAAAGTCGGGTTGGCGGGCATTCGGCCCGCTGATGTAGCCCCCGGAGGCTACAGCCACATAAACCGGCCGATCCACCACCGTGCCCACCTTGCCTGCCGCAGTGCTCAGGAACGTGATGCCGACCCGTACCACGTGATCGATCCAGGCCTTGAGCGGTGCTGGCACACTGTAGTTATGCATTGGCGTGGCAATCAGCAGCAGGTCGCAGGCCTGCAACTGGCCAATCAGTTCGTCGGAACGGTTCAATGTGCCGTCTTGCGCTACGGCTTCAGGCCCTCCTGGGTTGGCCAGGGCCTGGGCATACCCGGCGTCGACGGGCGCCAGGTCATTGAGGTCGAAATCGGTGACCTGGATACCGCGTCTGCCAGCCTGCACGGCCAAGCCGAGCAGAATGTGCTGGGACAGTTTGAAGCTTTCTGATGCCTGACCGTTCGGGCTGGCGATCAGGCGAAGAATGCGCAAAGGCGCCCTGGGCTGCTCTGACGACGTCATGAAGTTACCTCGTTGAGAGACGTGCTGCCGCTCAAGGCGCAGCGAACTGTTTTTGGAAGCGCGTGGCACTGTTGTGCAGGCCTTGACGGGAATAGAAGTGTTGGGCGCGGGTATTGGCCAACCCGGTATCGAGCACGAGGCGCGCACACCCCGTGGCCTGGGCCAACCGCTGCAAGGCAGCCAGCAATCGTGCGCCCCACTGCTGGCCACGCTGCGTTTCGGCGGTGACCAGGTCGTCCACATACAGGAACCGCCAGTAGACCAGGTTTTCCTGAAGGCGGTAACCTGCCAGCGCCACGAGTTGGCCTGAGTCGAAGCCCCCGAGCAGCCGATAGCCTTCAGCGCGCATACGCTGGACGCGGCCGATGAAGTCGGCCTCGCCAGCCAGGTGCGGGCGCAGTTGCTGCATGACCGGGAACGCGAGATGCAGGTCATTCTCGCCGTCCAGATAGCGCAGGTCCGAATCAGCCAGGTCAGGCTCACGCGGTACTGAGGGGGCCGGGGTGAACGTCATGGTGGCAAAGCTCGCTCGATGGGTGACGGGGCTATGATGAACCACGTTCAACCCATTTGAATGAGCCAAGAAAGGGTATATGAACTAGGCCATGATGACGTTTTCTTCTCCATCCTTCGCACCGCTCGATGAGCGCTCCGCCGCGCCGCTCTACCGGCAACTCTACAACCGTGTGCTCGCCGCGATAGCAGCAGGCACCTTGGCGCCGGGTGACCGCTTGCCGTCTGCGCGGGCCATGGCCAAGGAGCTGGGGGTGGCACGTGGCACCGTCGAGCTTGCCTATTCGTTGCTCACCAGTGAGGGCTACCTGCTGGGCCTGAAGCAGAAAGGCACCGTGGTCAACCCTGAGCTGCGCCCGCCCGCAGCCGCGGCGACAGCGCAGCCCCCGGCCAGTGATGGTCCCGAGGACCCGGACGCCCTGCGGCGCCCGCCACAGCTTTTTCCATTTCAAATGGGTTTGCCGGCGATGGATGCCTTCCCGCGCAAGATCTGGGCGCGCCTGGGTGCTCGCTACCTGCGCGGGATGCAGCCGGGTGACCTGGACTACCCGCCGCCCCTTGGGCTGCCAGCACTGCGCAGCGCGATTGCCTCGCACCTGCAGATGTCACGGGGCATCGCTTGCACGGCCCAGCAGGTGTTCATCACCAGCGGTTGGCGCAACAGCCTGTCGCTGGTAGCGCAGACGTTGTTGCGCAACGGCGAGCGTGCCTGGGTTGAAGACCCGGGTTATCCCGTCACGCGCCAGGTACTGCACCAATTCGGGCTTGAACTGGAGGGGGTGGCAGTGGATGCCGAGGGCATGAATGTCGAGCAGGCTATCGCCAACGCCAGGGCAGCGCAGGTCGCCATGGTCACACCGGGCCATCAGAGCCCCCTGTCCATGGCCTTGTCGCTGCCGCGACGGCAACTGCTGCTGGACTGGGCCGCCAGCACCGGGGCCTGGATCGTGGAGGACGACTACGACAGCGAGTACCGCTATGTCAGCCGCCCGCTCCCGCCGCTTGCCAGCCTGGATCGCAATGGGCGGGTGCTGTATGCGGGCACCTTCAGCAAAGTGCTGTTCCCCGGTATCCGCCTGGCCTACCTGGTGGTGCCCCTGGCTCAGGTTGCAGCGTTCGAGCGGGTCGCCCACGCACTGTTTTCCGGCGGTTCACCCTCGATGACCCAGGCCCTGGTGGCGCAGTTCATTGCCGAGGGCCATTTCACCCGTCATATCCAACGTATGCGCCGGCTCTACAACGAACGCCGGGCCTTGACCGTCGGCGCACTGGAGCGGAGCTTGCCCAAAGGTTGGCATGTCGAGCGGTCTCCAGGCGGCATGCATTTGCTGCTGCGCCTGCCGCAGGGGGTAAGTGACACCCTCCTGGCGGAGCAATTGCTCGCCAAGGGGATCGCGGTACAGGCCCTGTCGCGCTGGCATCTGGCGCTTCCCCGCCGTTCAGGGCTGCTGCTGAGCTTCACCAATTGCGCCAGCGCTGCCCAGGCTGAGCAGCTCGGCGCATTGATCAGCGAGAAGCTAAGCCACTCGCCGCGGCCCCTCGCACCGGCTGCAAATCTTCTGGCAAATAACCGTGAGCCCTGATGCGTTCTGTGGGCAGGGCTAGCTCGCTAACGAAGACGCTCAGGCGGAAGATCACTTACAGCCCGAGCTCGCTCAGCCCAGGGTGGTCATCCGGGCGGCGGCCCAATGGCCAGTGGAACTTGCGCTCGCTTTCCTTGATAGGCATATCGTTAACGCAGGCGAAGCGACGGTGCATCAGGCCATCCGCTTCGAATTCCCAGTTCTCGTTACCATAGGAGCGGAACCAGTTACCGGAATCATCATGCCACTCGTAGGCGTAACGCACGGCGATGCGGTTATCGGTAAACGCCCAGAGCTCTTTGATCAGGCGGTAATCCAGCTCTTTTTTCCACTTGCGGGTCAGGAAACCTTTCGCTTCTTCGCGGTTGGTGGCGAACTCAACGCGGTTACGCCATTGGGTATCCAGCGTATAGGCCTGCGAGACTTTCTCCGCGTCACGGCTGTTCCAGCCATCTTCAGCGAGTCGAACTTTCTCGATGGCTGTTTCACGGGTAAAAGGTGGAAGTGGCGGGCGAGCTTGGGCATTGGACATGATCATGTCTCCAGTCGAGTTGGGCAGCAAAGTGTGATTACAACTTCAGGCATTCAAACGTCAGGGCGCAAACTCTTTCAGCAAAAGTTGCGCAACTTCCATGGCATCATCAGCAGCGTGATAATCCCCCATGACACGCGCCGTGGTGATCGCGCCCTCGATCAGGACAAACAACTGCCGGGCCAAGACCAACGGTTGCCGAACATTCAATTGCTCAGCCAGTTCAAACGTGTAGTCCAGGAGTTTCTGCTTGTGCAACTTAGCGATCTGGCGGATGGGGTCTTCAGGGTCCCCGACCTCGCCTGCCGTGTTGATGAATGCACAACCGCGAAAACCATCCGACTCGAACCAGCCTTTCAACACAGTGAACATGTTCAGTATGCGAGCGTATGGCGTGGCTGCTTTATCGCATTCAGTCCTGAACCACTGCATCCAGCGTACGTCGCGGGCACCCAAGGCCGCAGCGGCAATATCATCTTTGGTGGCGAAGTGGTTGTAGATGCCCTTTCTCGACACGCCCGAAGTTTTCACCAGTAAATCCATGCCCGTTGCATGAATCCCGTTTTCGTAGATGAGTTTCTCGGCGGTCGCCAAGATCTGGTCTCTGTGATCTATCGTTGGTCTGCTCATGGGGCCAATGTAGAACGATCGTTCTCTACGGTCAAGCACCTTTCGGTGATTTATGTTTTCAGGCCAGCGGGGCAGTGACGCAACGCTCCGGGCAATCCCCCCGCGATTGCAGACATCAGCAATCAGCCTGTCAGGGCGATATCCAACAGCCAGCCCAGGCCACCGCTGCCGAGTACAACCAGCCACGGCGGCAATTTCCAGAACATCAAGGCAACCAGCGCCACAAGGGCCAGGCCGACGTCATGTGGGGCGCGAATCGCGCTCGTCCATACGGGCTGATACAAGGCGGCAAGCAATAGCCCTACCACTGCCGCATTGATGCCCAGCAGTGCCGCTTGGGTGCCGCTGTTGCGCAACAGCCGCTGCCAGAACGGCAAGACACCCACAACGAGCAGGAACGCAGGCGCGAAAATCGCCACCAGGCAGCTCAGGCCCCCCACCCAGCCGCTGGGCGCCTGGTTCATCGAGGCGCCAAGGTAGGCTGCGAAGGTGAAAAGCGGCCCTGGGACGGCTTGAGCCACGCCATAGCCAGCCAGGAATGCGTCTTTGTCGACCCACCCAGATGGCACGACTTGCGCCTCCAATAGCGGTAGCACCACATGCCCGCCACCGAAGACCAGCGAGCCCGAACGGTAGAAAGCGTCCAGCATCGACAGCATCTGACCGGGGAACAACGTTGCCAGGAGCGGCAGGCCCAGCAGCAAGGTCAAGAACAAGGCGAGCCAGCATAAGCCTGCACGACGGCGAATGCTGATGGGCAGTGAATCATGGCATGCCCCTGGCTGGGGCTTGAACAGCAATAGACCGATGAGTGCGGCAACGCCAATGACGCCCACTTGCCCTAAAGCGGACGGCAGCAGCAGCACGAAACAAGTGGCTGCCGCCATGATGGCCATACGCGGTGCATCGGTGCACGCATTACGCGCCATACCCCATACCGCCTGTGCGACTACCGCCACCGCCACCACCTTCAAACCGTGCAACACGCCAGTGGGCACCGCATCGCCATAGCTGGCCAGGCCCTGAGCGAAGAGGATCAAGGCAATCGCCGACGGTAGGGTGAAGCCCATCCAGGCAACCAGTGCACCGCCATAGCCCAAGCGGCCCAGCCCAAGCGCGATGCCGACCTGACTGCTTGCAGGCCCGGGCAGAAACTGGCAAAGGGCGACCAAATCCGCATAACTGCGCTCGCTTAGCCATTGTCGACGCACAACGAATTCATCCCGGAAATAAGCCAAGTGTGCGACGGGGCCGCCAAACGAAGTCAGGCCCAATCGCAAAAAAATCAGGAAAACAGCCCAGTGGCTACGGTCGGCCTGAAGGGTATCGCTCATATTCGTTTGATCCATGACTGGCGATTGCGCCAAACGATAATCCAAAATCCGAACGCCACAGCATGAACCTGGCATTGCGACCTGATGAAGCAGATGCCACTGAACCTTACGGGTCACCGCCCGGCCGGGCAACGGGGATGGCGCCGGGCCCTAGACCTCTCAACCGCGCAACGCCCGCGCCAACACGTCCCAGATTCTGTCATCTGCACATTGGGCCACGTTGAAACGCAGGAAATCACCGGCAGTACCGGCTTGGCTGAATGCATTGCCAGGGGCCAGCACCACGCCTTCGCTCAAGCAGGCCTTGGCCAGCGTGGCGGCATCTTTACCGTGGGGCAACTGGCACCACACGTACATGCCTGCCTGGGGCGTTATCCAAGGCTCGATGCCCAGGGCGCGCAGCCTGGCGACCGTTGTGGTCATTGCCTGGGCCAGGCGTTGGCGAACACCCTCCATGTGTTTGCGGTAGCCACTGTCGGTAATGGCCTGGTAAATGATGTCTGCACCGAGGCGGCCACCGCCGAAGGTGGTGGCAATCTTCAGATCGACCAGGCTCTCGATCCATTCACCACGCGCAGCAATGTAGCCGCAGCGAATGGAGGCGGAGATGGTCTTGGAAAAGCTGCCGATCTGGATGACCCGCGAAAGCCCGTCGAAGGCCGCCAGGCGAGGCGCCGGTGTGGCCTCGAAATCCGCGAAAATCTCGTCTTCCACGATCACCAGGCTGGAGCTGTCGGCCAACTTCAGCAGCCGGTGTGCCGTGACCGGCGACAGGCTGGCGCCGGTCGGGTTGTGAATCCCGGCATTGGTTATGTACAACCGTGGCGCATGCTCACGCAAGGCAGCACCGAACGCCTCGATGTCCGGGCCTGCCGGCGTGTAGGGCACACTGACGATGTTCACCCTGTGTGCCTTGAGCAGGGCGTGGAAATTGAAATAGCACGGGTCGTCGACCAGCACCGTGTCACCCGGCTGCAGCAGAAAGCGGCAAATCAGGTCAATGGCATGGGTGCCGGACTCGGTGAGCATGATGTGGTCTGCCGGGGCTTCGATCCCGGTCCCCGCCAAACGCCGCGACAAGAACTGCCTGAGCGGCGGATGCCCAAGCGGTGAGGCGTAGTCGGTCAGCTTCACGGTGTCGGAACGCGCCAGGGTGCGCAACGCTTTGCGCATGCCCGCCTCGTACATCCAGGCGGCAGGCAGCCAGCCACACCCCGGTTTCATCGCGTCGCTGGCAGTTTCCAAGGACTGGCGCGAGATCCACAACGGGTCCACTTCCCGGTCGAGCCTGGGCGCCAGTTCGGTCAGCACCAATGGCGCGACCGGCCCGGCGACGTAAAAGCCAGAGCCCGGGCGGGAATTGAGCAGCCCCTCGGCCATCAAGCGTTCATAGGCTTCCAGCACGGTAGACACCGACACCTGCAGGGCCCGCGCCATGGCCCGCACCGAGGGTATTCTGGCACCAGGGGTATAGGTTCGCGAGGCTATCCGCGATTTGATTTCGCCCATCACCGCATCAATCCGCGTTCCGTTCCGGCTCATCACACCCTCGACTGTACTGGTTTCATAGGCATAACAGTTCGGTTCAACTGTACTGGATTGTACATGGCCTTCCTCGTGTTGTCGGTGCTGTACTGGGGCCTGAATGAACGAAGGGTATGGCCATGGAAAAAACAACAAGCGGGTGGATCAACGGGTTTATCGGCGTCGCCATCTTTGCTGGCTCGTTACCGGCAACGCGGGTGGCTGTGGCAGCTTTCGAGCCCACCTTCCTGACCTGCGCCAGGGCGTCCATCGCCGGCCTGCTGGGTGCGCTCGTACTGATCTTGCTGAGGCAGCCTCGCCCGCAACGTGCTGACTTGCTGCCGTTGGCCGTGACCGCACTGGGCGTGGTGATCGGGTTTCCGCTACTCACGGCATTGGCCCTGCAGCACATCAGTTCTGCCCACTCCATCGTGTTCGTGGGGCTTTTACCCCTGTGCACCGCCGGGTTTGCCGTACTGCGTGGCGGGGAGCGGCCGCGGCCGTTGTTCTGGCTGTTCTCGTTTGCAGGTGCCGGGCTGGTCGCAGGCTACGCATTGCTCAATGGCGCCGAAGCGTCGGCAAGCGGTGACCTGCTGATGTTGGCGGCGGTGCTGGTTTGCGGGTTGGGTTACGCCGAGGGCGCGCGCCTTTCCAGAAGGCTGGGGGGCTGGCAGGTGATCAGCTGGGCCTTGATCGTGGCGCTGCCGCTGATGCTGCTGCTGACCATCGCCAACCTGCCGACCGCGGATGTGTTGGCCAGGGCAGGCGCCCCTGCATGGTTCAGCTTTGGCTACGTGTCCCTGTTCAGCATGCTGATCGGCTTCGTGTTCTGGTACCGGGGGCTGGTGCAGGGTGGCATTGCGGCCGTGGGCCAACTGCAACTGCTGCAACCCTTCATGGGGCTTGGCCTGGCAGCCTTGTTGCTGCACGAACACGTCAGCTGGATGATGCTGGTGGTCACGCTGGGGGCGGTGATGTGTGTGGCCGGGGCAAGGAAGTACGCACACTAGCCGAACCGGCTCAGCGAGGGCCGGCCTGGTCCTTGAGCCATTGCAGCACGGTACCAAGCGCCTTGGGTTGCTGCAGCTTGCGTGGCCATACCAGGTAGAACGACTTGTCGAGCCGCAATTCATGGTCGAACACCTGCCTCAACCTGCCAGCGGCGATGTCCTCGTTGACGAAGGCCAGGCTGGCCAAGGCAATGCCCTGCCCGCTGAGGGCGGCGTCGATAGCCAGCGAGGTCTGGTTGAAGCGCAGATTCCGGGCGCTGGGTTGACCGTGCTGGGGGAACAACTCGGCCAGGAACCTGGGCCAGAAATCGTGGGCGTCGTGCAGCATGACGAACGCTTGCAATTGCGCGAAGCTAGTGGGCGCGTGGGCCCCCTTGAACAGGGCCGGGCTGGCTACCGCGACAATCCGCTGCTCCATCAACCGTTCACTGTTCAGCCCCGCGCCGACGTCCGGGTTGCCATAGCGCACGGCAACATCCACGCTGTCAGTGCCGAAGTGCGACAACCGATCGGTCGCCAACACCCGCAAATCGATGTCTGGGTGGAGCTGGGCAAACGCGCCGAGCCGGGGTATCAGCCATTTCGAGGCAAAGGTCGGGGTCACGCTGACCGTCAGGTGGGCAGCCTGTGGCCGGAGCAGGCGCGTCGCCTCATCGATCATGGCCAGGGCGTTGCGGATGCTGGCGCTGTAGCCCAGGCCCGCATCGGTCAGCGCCAGGCCGCGGGGCAGGCGCTCGAACAGGCGCAGGCCAAGGCTCGCCTCCAGCCCGCGTACCTGTTGCGCAACAGCGGCCTGGGTCACGCCCAGCTCCTCGGCCGCCAGCCGAAAGTTCAGGTGGCGGGCGACCACTTCAAAAACACGTAGCGCGTTAAGCGAGGGCAACGCTGGGAAACCGTCTGGCATGGCTGTGGCAAGGCTACCGGGTCGAGGGGGCGTGATGCCTTCTGACACAGCTCCAGGTCGAAAACCTGGACGCGGTGAAGGCGGATGGGGCCGATGCTACTCCCCGTGCCCCCGTGAAGATACCCTGGCTCAGGCGCCGAATGCGGCCAGCACCTCTTGCAGCTTGCCCCGGGTCGCCGCCGTGCACGCCTGCATAGGGGCGCGCACCTCATCGCCAATCAGGTTCTGCAGCATCAATGCCGCCTTGACCACAGCCGGGTTGGGCTCGGCAAAGGCCATTTTCAGCCATGGCAGCAGTTGGTAGAAAGTACCGCGTGCCGCCGCCCAGTCACCTGCGTCCACCTGGCGCAGCATGCGCACGTAAAGGTCCGCCCGCACATGCGCCGAAGCCGAAATGGCCCCCGCGCCCCCCAGGCACAGGTTGTTGAAGATCTGCAGGTCTTCACCGGCCAGCACCTGGGCGTTACCGTCCTGGATCAGCGCCAGGGTGGTTTCCAGGTCGCCACTGCAGTCCTTGACCGCAGCAATGCGCGGGTGGCGCACGATACGCAGCAGGGTTTCCTGCTCGATGCGTACGCCGGTACGGTAAGGTATGTCGTAGACGATCACCGGCACGCGGGCGGCATCGGCGACGGTGCGGAAGAAGGCTTCGATACCCGCTTGCGAAGGGCGGATATAGCACGGTGCGGGAACCAGCAGCCCGCCCAGCGGCCGCTGCTGGACCTGCGCCTGGAAGGCCAGCAGTTCATCCAGGTTGTAACCCGACAACCCCATCACCACCCTGCCCGGCTCCACCCAGCCCAGCACGGCATCCAGCACCGCCAGTTGCTCGGCCTTGGACAGCGCCGCAGCCTCACCCGTAGTACCGCACACCACAAAACCGGCCACGCCCTCTTCGAGCAAATGCTTCACCAGCTTTTCCAGCCCGGCGAAGTCGATTTCATTCGCGCGCATGGGCGTGACGAGGGCGATCCAGATACCACGGAAATTCGACATGCAAAAACTCCTGATGTTGACCGAAAGTCAGCGTCAGCAGGGCGAAGAGTGGAGGGAGTCGGGGCGGGGTTGCCTTGCGCCTTCTGTCTCGTCAGCCCACCTGACGAGACAGCGCGCCTCGGTCAGATGAGCGGCTGTTTCTTGGATTTCTTGGCAACGGCAACGCACGCACCAGCCTGGGCAT
Organism: Pseudomonas sp. PARCl1; assembly: GCF_947311875.1. Taxonomy (NCBI): domain Bacteria; kingdom Pseudomonadati; phylum Pseudomonadota; class Gammaproteobacteria; order Pseudomonadales; family Pseudomonadaceae; genus Pseudomonas; species Pseudomonas sp. PARCl1. The sequence goes on along the minus strand of NZ_CAMZMX010000002.1, from coordinate 118,013 downwards.
TGAAGCCCGAAGCGAAGATGGCGTGGTTGGTCATGGACATGCTGGCAAGCCCGTTGCGTGGAGATGGCTGGATAATGGTAGGGGAAGCAGACACCTGTCAAGCCCGCCGGCTTGATCGAATGTGCGCCGCAGGTGTCTATTGGCAGGCGGATTGCGCCCAGTGCTGTATGGTTATCGGTTACGCCAAAGCAGATGCCCGGAGACAAGCATGCTTCGTATTTTTGAGCGCAGGCTCGACCCCTTCCCGCCCGACGAGGTGCCGCCGCCGCCCATGGGGCTGTTGCGCTTCATGTGGGCCTGTACGCGCGGCGCCCGTGGTTACATCCTGGTGCTGGCATTGCTCAGTGCCGGGGTATCGGTCTATGAGGCCTGGCTGTTCGCCTTCCTTGGCCAGGTAGTGGACCTGCTGGCCGCCTGGCAGGCGGGCAGCACCGTCAGCCCCGAGGAAAGCCGCGTGCTGTGGGGCATCGGTATCGTGCTGGTGGTCAGCGTCGGGCTGGTGGCCTTGCGCACCATGGTGCAGCACCAGGTGCTGGCAATCAATTTGCCGCTACGGTTGCGCTGGGACTTCCATCGGCTGATGCTGCGCCAGAGCTTGTCGTTCTTCTCCGACGAATTTTCTGGCCGGGTCACCACCAAGGTGATGCAGACAGCACTGGCAGTACGCGACGTGTTGTTCACCCTTATCGAGATCCTGCCCGGGATCGGCGTGTACTTCATCGCGATCATCGCCCTGGCCGGTGGTTTTGCCCTGAAACTGATGCTGCCCTTCATTGCCTGGGTGCTGTTGTTCGGCCTGGCCATGCTCTATTTCGTCCCCCGCCTGGGCAAGGTCGGGCAGGAACAGGCCAACGCCCGCTCGTCGATGACCGGGCGGGTTTCCGACGCCTACACCAACATCACCACGGTGAAACTGTTCTCACATTCAAACCGTGAAGCGCATTTCGCGCGTGCCGCCATGGAGGATTTCAAGCAGACCGGCTTTCGCCAGATGCGCCTGGTCAGCCTGTTCGAAATCGTCAACCAGGCGCTGGTCGTGGCCTTGATCATGGGCGCCGGCGGTTATGCACTGTGGCTGTGGCACCAGGGCCAGGTCGGCGCCGGTGCGGTAGCCGCGATCACTGCCATGGCCCTGCGGATCAACGGCATGTCGCACTGGATCATGTGGGAGATCACTTCGCTGTTCGAGAACATCGGTACCGTACAGGACGGCATGGGCACCCTGACCCGCGGCCCCAAGGTGCAGGATGCAGCGGATGCGACCACGCTGGTGAGCAAAGGTGGCGCGGTCAGTTTTGACCAGGTCAGTTTCAACTACAACGGCGAGCGCCAGGTGCTCAACGACTTGACCCTGCACATACGCCCCGGCGAGAAAGTCGGCCTGGTGGGGCGCTCGGGTGCCGGTAAGTCCACCTTGATCAACCTGTTGCTGCGCTTCTATGACGTGGACCAAGGTGAAATCCGCATCGACGGGCAGAACATTGCCAAGGTCACCCAGGACAGCCTGCGCAGTGCGATCGGCATGGTCACCCAGGACACCTCACTGCTGCACCGCTCGATTCGCGACAACATTGCCTATGGCCGCCCGGATGCGACCGACGCGCAGATCCGCGCCGCCGCCGCCAATGCCCAGGCCGATGGGTTCATCGACCAGCTCAGCGACCGCCAGGGCAACAGTGGTTACGACACGTTGGTGGGCGAGCGCGGCATCAAGCTGTCTGGGGGGCAGCGCCAGCGCATTGCCATTGCCCGGGTGATGTTGAAGAACGCGCCGATCCTGCTGCTGGACGAAGCCACCAGTGCGCTGGACTCGGAAGTGGAAGTGGCGATTCAGGAGAGCCTGGATGAAATGATGCAGGGCAAGACGGTCATCGCCATTGCCCACCGCTTGTCGACGATCGCGGCCATGGACCGGCTGATCGTGATGGATGAGGGCCGCATCATCGAGCAAGGCACCCATGCCGAACTGCTGGCCAAGCAAGGGACCTACGCCCGGCTGTGGCAGCACCAGAGTGGCGGCTTCCTGGGCGAAGACCAAGTTATGGCCGACGCCCTGTAGACCCGGCGGCCTGCGGTGCTGGGCTCAACCCAGCACCGGCCGCAACAATGCCTGGGCCTCGTACAGTGCCGGTAGATAGCGCAAGCGGATTTCATCCATGCTCAAGCGTGAGGCATGGGTGGTAATGGTCAGGGTCGCCTGCAACTGGCCGGCGCGGTCCAGCAACGGCACACCCAGCACGCGCATGCCGATTTCATATTCCTGGTCGACGATGCAGAACCCTTGCGCCTTCACCCGCTGCAACTCGGCCTGCAGCAGCACAGGGTCAGTCTGCGTATACGGCGTCAACGCCTGCAGCGCGTTACGCGCAAAGTATTCGGCCTGCGCGCCCTCCCCCAGCCAGGCCAGCCACACCCGCCCCCCGGCCGTGCAATACATCGGCACCCGCGAACCTGGCTGGATCGATAACGACGCCACATGGCTGTAGCGGCTGCGCACCAGGTGAATGATTTCGTCCCCATCGCGGGTGCCTACCGACACATGCTCCTGGGTATGCCGCGCCACCTGCTCGATGATCGGCCGCAGCATGCGCGGCAATTGCGCCGAGTCCACATAGGCCTGCCCAAGGCGCAAGGCCTTGGGCGTAAGCCAGTACTCACGGCTGTCGGTCTGGGCGAAACCCTCATGCACCAAGGTCAGCAGAAAACGCCGCGCAGCGCTGGGGGTGAGACCTGACAGGCGGGCGGCTTGCGGCACACTGAGGCGCGGCTGCTCGGCACTGAACACCTGCATCAGGGCAGGCCTGGCGGCCGCCGTGACTGCGGCACACCATGGCCAGCAGGTAATCATCGCCGAAAAGGCCACCCACCTGGGTGGCACCAGCGCCTGGTCGGGCGGCTGGCTGTGGATACCCCGCAACCCGCTGGCCGTTGCCGAGGGCATCGTCGAGACGGGCGACGCCCCGGAGCGCTACCTGCGCGCGCAAACCCATGTCAGTGAACTGGATGCACGCCAACGGGCGTTTCTGCACCACGGCCCGGAAATGGTGGCGTTTTTCCAGCGGCACACTGCCGTGCAGTTTCAAAGCGGCAGCCGCATGCCCGACATGCACGCAGGTGACGGCAGTGCGCACGGCGGCCGCTCGCTGTGCGCACTGCCCTACGACGGGCGCCGGCTGGGGCCTTGGCTGCGCAAGCTGCGCCCGCCGCTGGACATTCTCAGCCTGGCCGGCATGGGCATTGCCGGGGGCGCCGACATGGCCGCCTTCTTCAACGCCACCCGCTCGCCCAAGGCGGCCATGCATGTCGGCAGGCGGCTGCTGCGCCATGGCCGCGATCTGCTGCTGCACCGTCGCGGCCAGCAGCTGGTCAATGGCAACGCGCTGGTGGCACGCCTGCTGCGCAGTGCGCTCGATCTGGGCGTGACCGTGCTGACCGGCAAGGCGGCCACGCGCCTGCTGGGCTCAGGCCGGGTCGGCGGCGCACAGTTTGCCGACGGCGAGGTGATTCATGCGCGCCGTGGCGTGGTGCTGGCTTGCGGGGGCTTCCCGCATGATCGTCAGCGTATTGCGCAACTGGTGCCGCATGCGCCGCAAGGTCACCAGCATTATTCTGCCGCGCCCCGGGAAAACACCGGGGACGGCCTGCGCCTGGGCGAACAGGCCGGTGGCCAGGTACATAGCTGCGGTGCCCATGCCGGGGCTTGGGCACCCGTGTCGCAGGTGCCACGCCGCGATGGCAGTCATGGCCACTTTCCACACCTGGTCGACCGCGCCAAACCCGGTTTCATTGCGGTACGCAGCGATGGCCGGCGCTTCGCCAACGAGGCCGACTGCTACCACGACTTCATGAATGCATTGTTCGCCGCCACGCCGCAGGGCGAGCCGGCGCAGGCCTGGCTGATCTGCGACCATGCCGCGCAACGGCGCTATGGCATTGGCTGGGCCAAACCCTTTCCGTTCTCCACCCGCATCTACCAACGCTGTGGCTACTTGCACAAGGGCGACAGCCTGGCCCAACTGGCGCAGCGCTGTGGCATCGATGCGGCGCAGTTGCAGTGCACGGTGGCGGCGTTCAACCAGCATGCGGCCCAAGGCCTGGACCCCGTTTACGGCCGAGGCGCGTCAGCCTATAACCGCGCCCAAGGGGAACCGTTGCACGGGCCCAACCCCTCGCTACGGCCCCTGCTGAACGGGCCGTTCTACGCGGTCAAGCTGTTGCCCGGCAGCCTTGGAACGTTTGCCGGCCTGGCAACAGACGCGGCGGCCCGGGTGCTGAACGAGCAGGCGCAGCCTATTCCCGGGCTGTATGCGGTGGGCAACGATATGCACAGCGTGATGGGCGGGCACTACCCGAGCGGCGGTATTACCCTGGGGCCGGGCATGACCTTTGGCTATATCGCTGGCAAGGCGTTGAGCAGTTCCGGGGCGGGTTTGCCCGACATGCTGCATGCCTTGCCAGCGCCATTCAGCGCTGTCTAAAGCCGCTATCAGGCGAAGCGGGCCCGCGCCGCATGCAGCTTCTTGTAGCTCTCGATCAACCGCAGGTGCCGGTCGAGGCCTTCGAGCTTCATGCTGGTCGGGGTCAGGCCATGGAAGCGGACGCTGCCGTCAACCGAGCCCAGCACCGCGTCCATGCGCGCATTGCCGAACATGCGGCGGAAGTTGGCCTCGTAGTCGCCCAGCTCCAGTTCGTCATCCAGTTGCACCTCCAGCACCACATTCAGCGCCTGGTAGAACAGGCCGCGTTCGACGGTGTTGTCGTTGAACTGCAAGAACGCCTCGACCAGTTCCTTGGCCTCCTCGAAACGTTGCACGGCCAGGCAGATCAGCAGCTTGAGTTCAAGAATGGTCAGCTGGCCCCAGGCGGTGTTTTCGTCGAACTCCACACCGATCAGCGTGGTGATGGTGGTGTAGTCATCGACATCGCAGTTGTCCAGGCGCTTGAGCAGCAGTTTCAGCGAGCGGCTGTCGAGGCTGTGCAGGTTGAGGATGTCGGCACGGAACGCCAGGGCGCGGTTGGTGTTGTCCCAGATCAGGTCTTCGACCGGGTAGATCTCGGAATAACCCGGCACCAGGATACGGCAGGCTGTGGCGCCCAGGTTGTCGTACACCGCCATGTACACTTCCTTGCCCATGTCTTCCAGAATGCCGAACAGCGTGGCCGCCTCCTGCTGGTTGGAGTCTGCGCCGTGGCCAGAGAAGTCCCACTCGACGAACTCGAAGTCGGCCTTGGCGCTGAAGAAACGCCACGACACCACCCCGCTGGAATCGATGAAGTGTTCGACGAAGTTGTTCGGTTCGGTCAGCGCATGGCTTTCGAAGGTCGGTTGCGGCAGGTCGTTCAGGCCCTCGAAGCTGCGCCCCTGCAGCAGTTCGGTAAGGCTGCGTTCCAGCGCCACTTCCAGGCTTGGGTGGGCACCGAACGAGGCGAAAACGCCACCGGTGCGCGGGTTCATCAGGGTCACGCACATGACCGGGAACTCACCCCCCAGCGAGGCATCCTTGACCAGTACCGGGAAGCCCTGCGCTTCCAGACCCTGGATACCCGCAAGGATGGCCGGATACTTGGCCAGGACTTCGTGCGGCACATCCGGCAGGCACAATTCGCCTTCGAGGATTTCACGCTTCACCGCCCGCTCGAAGATTTCCGACAGGCACTGCACCTGCGCCTCGGCCAGGGTGTTGCCAGCGCTCATGCCGTTGCTGAGGAACAGGTTTTCGATCAGGTTGGACGGGAAGTACACCACTTGCTGGTCAGACTGGCGCACGAACGGCAGCGAGCAGATCCCGCGCGCCGTGTTGCCCGAGTTGGTGTCGTACAGGTGAGAGCCGCGCAGTTCGCCATCGGGGTTGTAGATTTCCAGGCAATGCGCATCGAGAATCTCGGCCGGCAGCGCGTCGCGCGGGCCGGGCTTGAACCACTGCTCGTCGGGGTAATGCACGAACGCGGCATTGGCCAGGTCTTCGCCCCAGAACTGGTCGTTGTAGAAGAAGTTGCAGTTCAGCCGTTCGATGAACTCGCCCAGCGCCGAGGCCAGTGCGGCCTCCTTGGTAGCGCCCTTGCCGTTGGTGAAGCACATGGGCGACTGCGCGTCGCGAACGTGCAGCGACCACACATTGGGGACGATATTGCGCCATGAGGCGATCTCGATCTTCATCCCCAGCCCGGCGAGAATGCCCGACATGTTGGCGATGGTCTGCTCCAGCGGCAGGTCCTTGCCGGGGATGCAGGTGCTGGTATCGGACACCGGCATCAGCAGGCCCTGCGCATCGGCGTCGAGGTTGTCGACCACCTCGATGACGAACTCCGGGCCGGTCTGCACCACTTTCTTCACCGTGCAGCGGTCGATGGAACGCAGGATACCCTGGCGGTCCTTTTCGGAAATGTCCTCGGGCAGTTCCACCTGGATCTTGAAGATCTGGTTGTAGCGGTTTTCCGGGTCGACAATGTTGTTCTGCGACAGGCGGATGTTTTCTGTCGGTATGTCGCGGGTCTGGCAGTAAAGCTTGACGAAGTAAGCCGCACACAAGGCCGAAGACGCCAGGAAGTAGTCGAACGGGCCCGGGGCCGAACCATCGCCTTTGTAGCGGATCGGCTGGTCGGCGATCACCGTGAAGTCGTCGAACTTCGCTTCGAGGCGCAGATTGTCGAGAAAGTTAACCTTGATTTCCATGCGGGATTACCGTGATTTAAGCGTGCAAGACGAAATTGGCCGGCATTATCCGGGTTTTTACCGCGCACGTCCTGCCTGGCTGCCCAGTTGCGCATTCCAACGGATTACTTGCCTGATTCTCTGAACCTGCCACCCGGTTCAAACCGGTGGCCGCTGGCCTGTGCTAGCGTTTCCCCACCGGGGAACAATGTATTCCCCACCCGACATGACCCCGCGACAACAACCGATGACTGGCAGGTGAACCATGGAACTACGCATCAACCAGAAGACCTACCAGGTCGAGGCGGACGCCGACACGCCCCTCTTGTGGGTGATCCGCGATGACCTGGGGCTGACCGGCACCAAGTATGGCTGCGGCCTGGCCCAGTGCGGCGCGTGTTCGGTACTGGTCGACGGCAACGTGGTCCGTGCCTGCGTCACCCCGGTGGCCGGCGTGGTCGGCCGCGAGGTCACCACCATCGAAGCGATCGAAGCCGACCCGGTCGGCCAACGGGTGGTCACGGCGTGGGTCGACCACCAGGTGGCTCAGTGCGGCTACTGCCAGTCCGGCCAGGTGATGGCGGCCACCGCGCTGCTCAAGCACACGCCCAAACCCAGCGCCGAGCAGATCGACGCAGCCATGGTCAACCTGTGTCGCTGCGGCACCTACAACGCCATCCATGCCGCCATGCACGACTTGGCCCAAGGGGAGCAGGCCTGATGAACACACCCGTCGATACCCCTGCCGAACTGCTCGCCCTGCAGCACGGCGAAACGGTCAACCTGTCACGCCGTCGCTTCCTCGCCGGCACTGCCGTGGGCGCACTGGTGCTGGGCTTCGGCCTGCCGGTGGGCGTGCCGCGGGTGCAAGCCGCCGCCGTGGCCACAGCAGAACGCGGCACCCAAGTGCCGGCGTTTCTGGAAATTCGCCCAGACGGTACGGTGCGCCTGCTCAGCCCGTTCATTGAAGGCGGCCAGGGCCCGTTCACCGCCATGGCCCAGATCGTCGGTGAAGAGCTGGACGTGGACCCCGCGCACTTCGTGGTCGAAAGCGCGCCACCCGGCGAAGCCTATGTGGTGATGGAAAACGGCATGCGGATTACCGGCGGCAGCATGTCGGTACGCTTGAGCTACCCCACCATGCGCCGCCTGGGCGCCCTCGCCCGGGCCATGTTGCTGCAGGCTGGCGCCGAAAAACTGGGGGTGCCGGTGGCCGAACTGTCGAGCACCCCGGGTAACGTGGTACATACCATGAGCGGCCGCTCGGTGCCTTACGGCGAACTGGCCGGGCGGGCCATGGACCTGCCGGTACCCGATCCGGCCAGCGTCAAGCTGCGCGACCCTGGCCAGTTCCGCTGGATCGGCAAGCCGGTTCGGCGCCTGGATGCCTACGACAAATCCACCGGCAAAGCCCAATACTGCATCGACATCAAGGTGGACGGCATGCTCCACGCCGCCGTACAGCATGCGCCGCGCCTGGGCATGACCGTTGGCAGCCTGCGTAACGAAGGCCAGGTCAAGGCCATGAACGGCGTGCACTCGGTGCATCAGTTGCCAGGGGCGGTAGCGGTGGTCGCTGAACGCTGGTGGCACGCCAAGCGCGCCGTCGAAGCCCTTCAAGTCGATTGGCAAGAACCAGCCGCCGACAGCACCCTGCGGGCGATGCCGGCTGATTTTTCCAGCGACGGCTGGCGCGAGCACCTGGCCACGGTCGATGGCCCGGCGCGCGATGAAGAAAACGAAGGCGATGTAGCGGGTGCCTTGGCCAATGCCAAGACCCGGGTCGAGGCCAGCTACCACAACCAGTACCTGAACCATGCCCAGCTGGAGCCACCGTCGGCCCTTGCCCGCTTCAATGCCGATGGCACGCTGGATGTCTGGCTGCCCAACCAGGCCCCGGACATGTTCCGCGACGACATCGCCCAACGCACCGGCCTGCAAACCAGCCAGATCAACCTGCACTCGCCACTGTTGGGCGGCTTCTTCGGCCGCCACTTCCTGTACGAATCGGCCAACCCCTACCCGCAGGCCATTGCCCTGGCCAAGGCGGTGGGCCGGCCGGTCAAACTGATCTGGAGCCGCGAAGAAGAGTTTCTGCGTGATGTACTGCGCCCGGTCGCCGTGGTGAAGTTCCGCGCTGGGCTCGATGCCGACGGCCTGCCGGTGGCCATCGAAGCGGTCAGCGCCACCGAAGGCCCGACCGAGGCCCTGGCGGGCAAGCAGGGCGACAAGGTCGACCCCACCGCGCTTGAGGGGCTGTCGGGCAAGGCCTATGCCATCGCCAACAAACGCATTGCCCAGGTCTATGTCAAAGGCCCGGCCATGCTCGGCTACTGGCGCTCGGTGGGCAACTCGCTGAACGATTTCTTCTATGAGTCGTTTCTAGACGAACTGGCCGACAAAGGTGGCAAGGACCCGTTCGAACTGCGCCTGCACCTGCTGCGCGACAACCCCCGGCTGACCACCCTGCTGAACGCGGTCGCCGACTTGTCCGGGGGCTGGAAGCGCGGGCCGTTCACCGCCGAAGATGGCAGCAAGCGGGCCCGTGGCGTGGCCATGGCCTCGCCCTTCGGCTCGCACGCAGCCGTCATCGCCGAAGTGTCGATGGAGAACGGCCAGGTCAAGGTGCACGATATCTGGCAGGCCATCGACCCCGGCAGTATCGTCAACCCGGCCATCATCGAGCACCAGGTCAATGGGGCGGTGGCGTTGGGCCTGTCGCAGACGCTGGTGGAAGAAGCGGTGTACGTGGATGGCAAGCCGCGCGCGCGCAATTACGACCTCTACCCGATCCTGCCGCCTTCGCGCATGGCACGGGTACATGTGCGCATTGTCGAAAGCGGGGCGAAAATGGGCGGCATTGGCGAACCGCCACTGCCCGCAGTCGCGCCGGCAGTGGCCAACGCGGTGGCGCAACTGACCGGCCAGCGCGTACGCAGCCTGCCAATGAGCCGCCACACCTTCAGCTGACGCACGAGGATTGCCCCATGACCCATCGCTTCGCAAGAACCGCTGGTTGGCTGGCGCTGCCGTGCCTGATCGCGGCGGGCCTGCTGGCCTGGTATGTCACCCGCGAGCCCGCTTCGCCGTTCACCGACGCGCAGGCGGATACCGCCGCCGCAGCGCTGGTCAGCCGTGGCGAATACGTGGCCCGGCTCAGCGACTGCGTCGCCTGCCACAGCCTGCCAGAGGGCCAACCGTTCGCCGGCGGGCTACAAATGGCCACCCCGCTGGGGGCCATTCATGCCACCAACATCACCCCCGATCGCGACACTGGCATCGGCGCCTACAGCCTGGCGGACTTCGACCGCGCCGTGCGCCACGGCGTGGCGCCCGGTGGCCGGCGCCTGTACCCGGCCATGCCCTACCCCTCGTACGCCAAACTCAGCGACGACGATGTAAAGGCGCTGTATGCGTTCTTCATGCACGGCGTGCAGCCGGCCAAGCAAGCCAACCTGCCCAGCGATATCCCGTGGCCGCTGAACCTGCGCTGGCCCATTGCGCTGTGGAACGGCCTGTTCGCCCCGACTGCGCCGTACACCGCCCAGGCGGGGCAGGACGCGCAGTGGAACCGTGGTGCCTACATCGTCCAGGGCCCTGGCCACTGCGGCAGTTGCCACACGCCGCGTGGCCTGGCGTTCAACGAAAAGGCCCTGGACGACAGCGGCACAGCGTACCTGGCCGGGGCATTGCTCGATGGCTGGTATGCACCGAGCCTGCGTGCGGACCACAACACCGGGTTGGGGCGCTGGAGCGAAGCGGAAATCGCCCAGTTCCTCAAGACCGGCCGCAACCGCCATGCCGTGGTATTCGGTTCGATGACCGAGGCATTCAACAACTCCACCCAGTTCATGACTGACGACGACCTGGCCGCCATCGCCCATTACCTGAATTCGCTGCCCGGTGACCCTCAGCGCGATGGCGCGCCCTGGCAGTACCAGGCGGTGTCGGCTGCCGAGCGGCTGGACGCCCCCGGGGCGCACACCTACGTGACCCGCTGCGCGTCGTGCCATGGCCTGGACGGCAAGGGCCAGGCGCCATCGATGCCACCACTGGCCGGGGCTACATCGGCTTTGGCCAAAGAAGACGCGTCGGCGATCAATATCACCTTGAACGGTTCACAGCGGGTAGTGTCTGCTGGAGTGCCTGATGCTTACCGTATGCCGGCCTTTCGCGAGCAACTGGGGGACAAGGAGATCGCCGAAGTGCTGACGTTCGTGCGCTCGGCCTGGGGCAACCAGGGCGGCGCGGTGGACGCGCAGGCGGTAAGCAAGTTGCGCGGGCACACCGACCCGGCCAGCAGTAGCCCCATCATCTTGCATATGCGCTGAAGGGGGCATGCCTGAGCCAACCTTCTCGACAGCGTTGTAACGGAGTTTCCATGGAAAGCATCGACCTGCTGGTGCTGCGCACCACCCGCGACTGGCTTGCCGGCGGCCACCGCGCCCTGCTTGCCACGGTCGCCCGTACGTGGGGCTCTTCACCGCGCCCGGTCGGCTCGATGATGGCGCTGCGCAGCGATGGCCGGGTGGTTGGCAGCGTATCCGGTGGCTGTATCGAGGACGACCTGATCCACCGCTACACCAGCGCCTATGGCGGCCCCGGCATGCCCAGCGGCCAGCCGCAGGTGGTGCGCTACGGCGTCAGCGCCGACGAAGCCCACCGTTTCGGCCTGCCCTGCGGCGGCACCCTTGAACTGGTGCTGGAGTTCGCGCCCGCGTTGTCGCACCTGGAACAACTGCTGGCCAGCCTGGACAGCGGCAACCTGATGTGTCGCGAACTCGACTTGCACACGGGTGCTGCCAGCCTGGTTGCCACCGCTACCCCACAACTGTTCAGGTTTGATGGCCAGCGCCTGTGCAGCACCCTTGGGCCTGGTTACCGCCTGCTCCTAATCGGTGCTGGCGCCCTGGCCGAGTACCTCGCAACCATGGCCCTGTTCAACGGCTTCAGTGTCTCGTTGTGCGACCCGCGCCCGGAATACACGGCAGGCTGGAGCATCCCCGGCGTTACCCTGCTGCCAGGCATGCCAGACGATGTGGTCCGTGCCTTCAAGGCGGATGTGCGCAGCGCCATCGTTGCCGTCAGCCATGACCCCAAGCTGGACGACCTGGCCTTGCTCGAAGCCTTGCACAGCCCGGCCTTCTACATTGGCGCCATCGGCTCGCGGCGCAACAGCCAACTGCGCCGTGAGCGGCTGATCGAGCATTTCGGCGAAAGCGAAGCGTCGCTGCAGCGTTTGCATGGACCGATAGGCATCTATATCGGCAGCAAGACCCCGGCGGAAATCGCCGTCAGCGTGATGGCCGAGCTGCTGGCGGCAAAAAATGATGTGCATTTGCCTGGCGCGGTCAACGTCAGCAACGCCAAGGAAGCCGAGCAGCTGGCCCACGCGCTGTAGCAACGGCCGGCGCACGACCTGTCATTGCCATTGCTCCATGTTCTGCTTCAACAACTGCTGCGGCAGGGCTCCGCCCACGATCCTGGCCATCTCCCGGGCCAGTGCTGCGCGCAGCTGTGGTTGGTTGCAGGGTGAATTATGCGAAATGGCCAGGTACAACCCTTCACTGGAGACCGGTGGCTGCAGTACCTGCACGGCACCGCCAATACCCAGTGTGCGCGCCAGGGCCATGCCTGGGTACTGTTCGTAAACCACGTAGGCACTGCGCTTGTGCACCAGTTTTTCGAACGCCTGGCGAGCAGTGGGTACCGCTTCGAGCGTGAGATGAGCCTGCGCGTACTCGTCGAACTGCTGGCCATGGCTGTTGTTCACCAACGTACCGCCCTTGCGGCCCTTCAGGTCCGCCCATTGCCGGTAGGCAAAGGCGTCACCCTGGCGCACCCAGACCACGCTGGGGGTGGCCAGGAACGGTGGCTCGATGAAGTCCATGTGCTGTTGCCGCGCCTCGGTGCGAAAGTACCCGGCCAGAAGGTCGATCCGACCAGTGCGCACTTCTTCCTGCGCGCGTGACCACGGCCCCGCGTAAACCACGTCGATCTCCAGCCCGAGCTGCTTGCCCAGGTGCTTGAGCAAATCGGCATTGGCACCCATCAACTGCTGCGGGTTGCGCGGATCGCGCCACAGGTAAGGCGGGTATTCCGGGTTACCGGTGGCGGTCAGCCGCCGGCATGTGTCATCGGCTACCGCCGCCAGGGGCAGCAGCATCAGGCACAACAAGGGCAAGGCGTGGCGCAGGCAACGCTTGATCATCAACGACCCTCGGCAGTTGTAACTTCGCCGCCCCGCTGGGTGACCAATGGCTTGAGCAATGCTGGTCGGCTGCATCAGGTGTGGGGCTGCATACAGTCTGGACCATCAGAGGCCGACTAGCGGACCTTTTATGGGCAAAAAAAGGAGTGCGGCCCATCGCCGGCAAGCCGGGCTCCCACAGGAGCAGTGCAGACCTCATGCTTTGCGCCCCCTGTGGGGGCTGATGGGCTGCCAGCAGGGCCTAACTGACCTGCCGCTTGGCCGCCTTCTTGGCGATGGCCTTCATGCGCGTGGCCGCCCGCTGCACGGTCGCCATCTTCTCGGGGCGCTTCATGCCCCGCCATTTGCGGATTTCCTCGCGGGTACGGCCGCAGCTCACGCACAGCTCACTGTTGAGCTGGCACAGCGAAACGCAGGGGTTGTCGATGTCTTTGGCCATATGCTGTTCAGCCGGGTAATTCGGCCCGCGCGCGCTCGCCAGCATCCTTGAACACTTTGCTCACTTCATCGGCCTTGACCTTGTTGACCGAGTAGGCGGCCACCAGCTCGTCGACAACGCGTAGGCCTTGTTCCAAGGCCGTCTTCAATTGGTCGGCGTCGCTAGCGTCAGCGATATCCCCAAGGTAAGGCGCGATGAGGTAAACGTAACGGTCTTGCAGCTTGAGCGCTTCCAGCGCATCGAGAGCATGCTGGAACCGCTCGGCTGCGGCAGGGCTCATGCTCAGTTTATCGAAATGAATCAGGCTCACACGGTCAGTGGCCATTATTACGAATCTCCGTTTCCTGGTACGGCCGGGCCCGCACGCGACAGCGCTTCTACGGTGCTTGATGTGCGGCCCCGGGTAATGCTCACCAGCGTACCAGAAGCCGAGACAGAAAGGGCCAATGCCCCCAGAACTAAAAGTATTTGCCAAGTCGCGCAAGGGCAGCCCCAGGACGCTATCGGGACAGGTGCCGGCGCCGACCGCGCAGGATAATCCCGCCAGCACTCCACCCGGCCGAGGCGCCAACGCCCTCGGTAGCTCACACAACTACAAGCCTGCACGAACAGGCAAGCCACACAGGGGCCTCAGCATTCATGGTAAAGGAACACATCAACGAAACACTCGACCTTGGCGTTACCGACCCCTCGAAAACCGCAGAAGCCCGCCAGGACCGGCGCTTCGAGGGCAAGCTGGACTGGGTGGTCTTCGGTTTCACCAGCATCCTGGCCATCGCTTTCGTGCTTTGGGGCTTCATCAACCAGGCCAGCCTGGCGCGCAGTGCCTCCACCGCTCAATCGTGGGTCATTCTCAACTTTGGCTGGTTCTTCGTACTGACCTCCACCCTGTTCGTGATGTTCGTGCTGTGGCTGGCCGCCAGCCGTTACGGGCGGGTACCGCTTGGCCGTGATGGCGAACAGCCAGAGTTTCGCACGGTGTCCTGGGTGGCGATGATGTTCAGTGCCGGCATGGGTATCGGCCTGATGTTCTTCGGGGTGGCCGAGCCGCTGTCGCACTACGTGTCACCGCCGCCCGGCTCGGCCAGCGGGCAGACCAGCGAAGCGATGCAGGTCGCGATGGCGACCACCCTCTTCCACTGGACCTTGCACCCTTGGGCCATGTACGCCATCGTTGGCCTGGTCATCGCCTACGGGACCTTCCGCCGGGGCCGCTCACAGTTGATTTCCGCGGCCTTCCGGCCGTTGATCGGCAAGCACGCCAACGGCCCGCTTGGCCGGCTGATCGACATGATGGCAATTTTCGCCACGCTGTTCGGCTCGGCGGCCTCGCTGGGCCTGGGCGCCCTGCAGATCGCCGGCGGGTTGGAATACAACGGCTGGATCGAAAGCCCTGGCAAGCTGTTCTACATCTCCATCATCACCCTGCTGACCATCGCCTTCGTCTCGTCGGCGGTATCGGGCATCGGCAAGGGCATCCAGTGGTTGTCCAACATCAACATGGTGCTGGCCCTGGTGCTGGCGCTGTTCGTGTTCATGGTCGGGCCGACCCTGCTCATGCTGAACCTGCTGCCGACCTCGCTCGGCATCTACATCAAGATGCTGCCGGAAATGATGGCCCGTACCAACGCCAGCGGTGGCGAGCAGATGAACAGCTGGCTGGCCGGCTGGACAGTGTTCTATTGGGCCTGGTGGATTTCCTGGACGCCGTTCGTGGGCATGTTCATTGCCCGCATCAGCCGTGGCCGCACCATCCGCCAGTTCGTTACCGGCGTGCTGCTGGTGCCGAGCCTGGTCAGCCTGGTGTGGTTCACCATCTTCGGCGGCGCGGCCGTCGATGCCCTGCGCGAAGGTGCTTTCCAGCTGGCCAACGGGGCCGTCAACAGCAACCATGCGTTGTACCAGTTGCTGGACAGCTACCCACTGGCCTCTGCGACGTCAGTGCTGGTGATGGTGCTGGTGGGCATCTTCTTTGTCTCGGGCGCCGACGCGGCGTCGCTGGTGATGGGCACGCTGTCGGAGCACGGCACCACTGCACCTTCGCGGCGCACGGTGATCTTCTGGGGCGCGCTGACCGGGACGGTCGCGGCCATCATGTTGGCGATCGGCGACCCACGGGACCCTGGCGAAGCGCTGACCGGGCTTCAGAACCTGACGATCGTGGTGGCCCTGCCGTTTGTGGTGGTGATGGTGCTGCTTTGCCTGGCGCTGTACCGCGACCTGCGCAAGGACCCGATGATGCTGCGCCAGCTGCGCGGCAACGAGCTGATCGAAAAAGCCGTGCTGTATGGGGCGGTGAAGCATGGGGAAGAGTTCTATATCGTGGTGCAGGAGAAAAAGGCGTCGGTCAAGACGGCGCAGGCTGCGAGCGAAACCGCAGACACCTGAACCCGCGCAGCGGTAACGGCTACTAAGCGTTATAGGGGCTGCTTTGCAGCCCTTCGCGGGCGCGCCCGCTCCCACAGGTTTGGCGCTGAACTCAAGTAATGCGCGATCCCCTGTGGGAACGGGCGCGCCCGCGAAGGGTCGCAAAGCGGCCCCAAATTACTTGACTGACTTGCCTCACCCAACGGGCGCAAAACATTCACCCAAACCAAAGGAGCAGGAAAGCTACCAAGGTGAATTCGACAGTGGGTACTCGACGATCAGCCGCACTTCGTCCAGGTCCGACTCGAACGCCGTGGCGCGGGTGGTGGCCTGGCGTACGCGCAGCGCCCGGGCACGGCCTGGGCGCTGCAACATCCTGCAGACATTTCCGACGCCAGGCAGTGAACCTGCTGACAAAAAAAAGGTCATTCGCTGACGGTCAACTCACCGACCGGTTCATCGGCCCAGTCACCGGCCTACTTTTTCTCCGTTGCAGCGAAGACCAACATGCCCGATTCCCGCCCAACCGCCTCCGCCCTCCCTGCCCTGCGCGGCAGCCTGATCGCCGCCCTGCTGGCGCTTGCCGCACCCGTGCATGCCGAACAGGCCGCCAGCGACGCACGCTGGGTCAGCGACAGCCTGAGCACCTATGTGCGTAGCGGGCCGACCGACGGCCATCGCATTGTCGGCACCCTCAAGTCCGGGCAAAAGCTGACCCTGCTTGGCAGCCAAGGCAAGTACAGCCAGGTGCGCGGCCAGAATGGCGATGTGGTGTGGATCCTCAGCGAGGACCTGCAGGCGGTTCCCGGCCAGAACGAACGGCTGCCGCTGCTGGATGCGCAGGTGGCAGAGCTCACCGGCCAGCTGAAGACCATCGACGACAGCTGGAAAAACCGCGTGCAGGGCATGCAGGAAACCCTGGACTCGCGCAAGAAGCTGATCGACGAGCTGGAGGCACGCAACAAGGCGCTCAACGAGCAATACGACCAGAGCCAGTCGGAGCTGCGCGACACCCAGGCGCGCCTGGGCGATGAGAACAAACAGGTGATGATGCGCTACATGGTCTACGGTGGCAGCATCGCCGGCGCGGGCCTGCTGGCGGGGCTGATCCTGCCGGCGCTGACCCGCGGGCGCAAGAAGAATGACCGCTGGTTCTGAACGGCGTCAGGCACCGCGCTGCGGCTGCAGATCTTGGAACTTCGCCAGCTCTTCGCGGCAGAACGCCACGAACAACTGCGCCGGCTTGGTCAGCTGTACACGCTTCAACCAAGCCGCGGCCAGCCCCGACAGCGCCACCGGCTCGGTGATGTCCAGCATGACCAGGCGCTGGCCGTCGTAGGTGTAGGGCGAATGCGGCCGGGTGACCAACAGCGAAAACCCGAACCCCTGCCCGACCATGCCGCGCACCATCTCGATCGAGGGCGAACTGAAGACGATGTTTGGCGTGAGGCCCAGTTCGTTGAACAGGCTGACGAAGTAAGTACGGCTGGGCGCCACGTCCAGCAAGATCATCGGCTCCGGGCACAGGTCGCGCAGCGAGACCTGGCCCTGGCTGGCAAAACGGTGGTTCTCCGGCAGCAATACGTACGGTTTTTGCGGCGGCATCAGCGGCTCGGCCTCGATGGTGCCATCGAGGTCGTGATCATAGAGAAACGCCAGGTCGAAGCTGCCTGCCGTCAGGCCCTGGATCAGGTCCTGCTGCTCGCCGTCGCGCAGGCGGATATCCACGCCAGGGTAGCGCTGGCGGAAACCGGCAATCAGCCGTGGCAGGTACAACGGCGCCACGGTTTCGAAACAACCGATATCGATTTGCCCGGCAACGGTGTCATTGTCGGCCAGGGCGTTTTGTTCGAACTCATGGGCCATTTGCAGCAGCGACTTGGCCTTGGCGTAAAAGCGCTTGCCGCTGGGCGTCAACGACACACCCTGAGCATGGTGGCGGATGAACAACTGCACCCCGAAGCTTTCCTCCAGGCCTTTGATGGCCGTGGAAATCGACGGCTGGGCGATGTAAAGCTGGCGCGAAGCCTCCGCCACGCTACCGGCTTCTACCGTGGTGACGAAGTACTTGAGTTGTCGCAGGGTATAGGCAGCCACGCTTACCTCTCTGGCGCCGGCCTGGGCGCACGGGAATCGGGATCATGGCTGATACTTTACCCCCGCAGGCGCCCGGGCGGTGGCTGGCGGATCAAGCATTTGCCTATGGCTTGAGCAGGTTTTCCCTGGGTAGGCTCAAGCGCACTGGTCAAATGGCCGTCAGCGTCTTTACTAATGCTTATCGACCCTAGGCATACGGTGTGCACTCATGAAGATCGTCGTCACCAGCATCCTCGTCGACAATCAAGCCAAAGCCCTTGCTTTCTACCATTACGTACTCGGTTTCGAGCCCAAGCAGGACTTCCCCATGGGCGACCACCGCTGGCTGACCCTCACCTCGCCCAACGACCCCAACGGCGTTGAGTTGCTGCTGGAGGCGTACGACAGCGAACAGGCCCAGGCCAACCATGCGAGACTCAAGAAAGCCGGTACCCCTGCCACCTCCTTCGCCGTGCGTGACATTCAGGCAGAGTATGCCCGGCTCTGCGCCGCCGGCGTCCAGTTCACCCAGCACCCTACCAACAAGGGGGCGGTAACCGTCGCGGTGTTCGATGACACCTGCGGCAACCTGATCCAGATCGCACAGAAGCACTAACCCCATGCCGCTATGGCACTGCGCAACAAATAAGGAAAACAGATGCGCCACGAATTCAGCGAAGTGCTCAATGACGGGGTCGACTACTTTCTGCTTGGCGATATCCAGTTGCTCGAACGGTTCAAGCAGGACCAGCAACTGCCCGATGACCTGGCCTACGCCTTCACCCATGACGACAGCGGCGACCAAGCCGTGAGTGAAGGTGTGGTGCTGCCACTGGCCGGGGTCGATAACCTGCCGTACCGCATTCTGTTCACCCTGGACAACCACACACCAGCGCTGCGCGAAGCTGGCAGCCGCCTGAAGCACCAGCGCAACGGCTATGTGCTGCGCGTCGAGCACGGGGCGCTGATGCTGTATACCTGGCGGATCCTTCAGCACTTCACGCCCAAGACGCTGGGTGACTTCTTGGCGCGTTACCAGGTACCGGGGCGGCCGATCATCGAGCTGGACAATGGCTGGTATGACGTGGAGGTGCTGGCCGGCGCAGTGGTGCGCGACGCCTTGTACGAGCCAGCGTTCGAGTTCGTGTTGAAAAAGCGCTGGAACCGGGGCCGGCCGGCCACCGTGGACACTGGCTACGCGTTCGGGCTGCGCGGCTATTTCGACTGATGGTTGCCTGCCCCGGTGTGCGGCGCCGCCAGGGTTAAACCCCGAGGGGGTGCACCGCTGCCACTGGCGCTATCGGCCCCTTAAGCTCGACCTGGTTGCCATCCGGGTCGTAGCAGTACAGCGACGGCCCTTCGCCTTCGGCACCGTAGCGTTTCTCGGCAGGTTCCACCTGCACCCCCGCCGCTTGCAGGTAGGCCAGCAAGGCGGGCTCATCGAATGGCTCGATACGCAGGCAGAAATGATGCAGGTTGCGCCCCTCGGCGCCCGGCGCCGCACCACCGGTTCGCCCCAGCGGCCCGTCCAGCGTAACCAGGTCGATCATCGCCGTGCCCGTGGCCAGGTGCACCATGCCCAGGTCATCGCGCACGCGGCTGACCGAACAGCCAAGCAGGTCGGTATAGAACGCCACGCTGCGCGGCAGGTCCCTGACCCGCAGTACCAGGTGGTCGATATGCTGGATGGCGAAGGGTCGCATGGCGGGCTCCTGCTGGCCTGGAGGTGTACCACCATAGCGCAGGACACCAGGCCATCACCAGCACTCGCTACTCATTCACCAGGCGTTGCAGCATGCCCCCTTCGTGCCGCGCGATGATGCGCAGCAGTTGGTCGGCCAGCGCCCGGTCCGGCGCATCCAGGTGGAAATGATGACCGCCCGGGTGCCAGGACACCTTCGCATGGTCGGGCAAAGCTGCCTGGCGCTGGCTGAACGCATCGCCGGAAAATGCCCCCTGGCGGCCGAACATCAGGTACAACGGGCAGCGGATCTGGCTGAGCAGGTCGCACGCTTCGCGCTCGGTCAGCGGCATGGGTTCGGGCAGCACCAGCCGCGGGTCGTGGCGCCAGCAATAGCCCTCGCCCAACTGCAACAGGTCGCGCATGGCCAACAAGCGGGCGGCGCCTTCGGACAGCTCGGTGTCCAGCCGCTCGCGGCGTTGCGCCAAGGCGGTGTCGAGGTCATCGAAGCGGGCGGCGCCCGGCTCGCCGAAGCCCGCTAGCTGGCTGCGCTGCACCATGCGCTTGAGCCGATAGGCCCGCGCCAGGTGCTGCACGCGGTCATCCTCCGCGACGGTGAACGGTGCCCCCATGCCGTCGAGGAACGTCATGCTGGCGATGCCGCTGGTCATGGCCGCAAGCAGTGACGCCACCCCCGTGCCCATGCCGTGGGCCAGTACATGGAATTGGCTCAGGCCGAGGCTGTCGGCAACCGCCAGCATGTCCTCGGCGTGCTCCCACAGGTAATAGCCACTGTCGTGCCGGCGATGGTCGGAACGCCCATGGCCGACCAGGTCGGGGGCCACGACGAAACAGTGTTCGAGCAGCGGTGCCAAGCGGTCGAACGAGGCTGCATTGTCCAGCCAGCCATGCAAGGCCAAGACCGGCATGCCGTCCTCCCGGCCCCAGCAGCGCACCGCGATCTCGATGCCATTGTTGTCCAGCAAGTAATCCTTGGGTGTCGACGATGAACGCATGGGTAGCTTCCTGACTAAGGCCTGGCAAGGCCGCGACACCCCTACCTTGGCGCGATGCCGGCAGCCGCGTTGGTGCCGGGCCGACACTTGCATAGGCCAGACCGACACCCCTCAGCTGAACGGCGCCCCTTGCTCGCCGGCCACAGCACCCTTCACTGCCCGCGCAGGTCCTCGAAGAATGCCTGCCGACCATCGACCCGTGCAGACGCCCTTGGCGCCACCGCCGCTTCGCCGCTGGCGGCCTCGACGTGCCAATAGCAGTGCTGCACGGCTCGGGTCACTGCCACGTAGGCCAGGCGCTGCACTTCTTCCTTCTGCGCGGTATCGAACGGCTGGGCGTCTGCGGCCTTGCCCAACCCGGCCTGGCGGTAGACCTGGTTCTTGTAGGGGGAGCTGGTCAGGTACTGGCAGTCGCCGAGCATGAACACCGCGTCGGCCTGCAGCCCCTTGGCACTGTGGTAGGTCAGCTGGCGCAGCCGGCGTTGCTCGGCCGGCAGCGCGGCCTCGGCTTGCACCACGCTTTGCAGGTGCTCGCTCATCAGTACCCGGTCGCTGCCCTTGCGGTACAGCATCATCACCGTCTCGCCGCGCTGGTAGTGCTCCATCAGTGTCTGGCCCAAGGCTGCCTCATCCCGGTCGAAGACCTTGACCGGCGAGCCCGGCAATTGCGCGGCGGGGCCGCTGGCGCGGGCCTTCTTGCCGGCAATTGCCGGGGTGCCCTTGACCAGGTGCTCGGCGGCATCGATCACCTGTTGCTGGCAACGGTAGTTATCGACCAGCATCACGCGGGTGTTTGCCGGTGCAGCAAAGGCCTTGGTGAATTCCATGAAGTACTTGGGTGAACTGCCGCGCCAGCCATAGATCGACTGCCAGTCGTCGCCCACGCACAGCAGTGACGAATGCTGGGCATGCCGCCCGGTGTGCATGGCCGGGCCGCGTCGGCGTATTTCGCGCAAACTCGCACGCAGCCAGCTGACGATCTGTGGCGACACGTCCTGGAACTCGTCGATCATCAGGTGCGCCAATGGCCGCAACAGCGGGTCGGGTAGCAGGCGCAGGTTTTCCGGGTTGTTTTCGCCGAACAGGGCGAACATGCGGTTGTAGCTCATCACCGGTGGCGACAGGCCCAGCAGGTGCGCTTCCAGGGCTTTCCAGTACAAGGCCAGGGCCTCGAAGAACAGGGCGTCGCTGTCACCGCTGGGGAAACTCATCGACGCCACGGCCGTGTTCACCTCAAGGCCAAGGTTCTCGATGAAATTGGCAGCCCCCACGAACGCATCCAGCAGTGGCGCCGCCGCCAGCTCGCCCTTGACCTTGTACTCGAAGCCAGGGCCCGCCACGGCATCACCGGCCAGCGACGCTGCCAGGCGCCGAGCCATGGCGTAGTTGTCGAGCCAGATCAGCGGCCGGTCGCAGAACGCCTGCAACAAAGTGCGTTTGACCGCCCACTCACCGCGTACCGCCAGCTTGGCGCCAGGGCGCTGGTACTGCGCGCTTTCCGTCGGGTCGAAGCCGAGCACCACCAACGGCCCGCCCCCCGCCAGGCGCCCATGCACATGAAACCGGCTGCCACGGATCTCGACGGTATCGCGGCACGGTTCGATACCTGTGATCGGCCAGGCGCCGGCAGCGAACCAGAGGTCCTCGATCACATCGCACAGCTCTTCGTCGCGCTGCGCAGCCAATTGCGTAACCTGGGCGCGTTTTTGCACCTCGGGGTTGTTCGGGTCCAGGGGTTTGAGCTGCAAGGCTTCGCTTCGCAGCAAGCCGACCAGCTCGGCAAAGCGTGGGCTTTCATGCAGCACGCGGCTGTAGCACTGGTTCAGTTGCTGGCGTTGGGCGTCATTCAAGCGCAGGTCGAACGGGTTGCTGTCGGCCTCGGCTTCGCGCCCGGCTGGCATGTCGCTGCCCAGCGTTTCGAAAGCACGCAGCTGGTCAAAACCCGGCAGGCTGCGCACCAGCGGAAGAATGCGTGAATGGAAGGTCCGCACCAGCTCGCGCGCCTGCGCCGGTTGCAGGTTGATCTGCCATAGGGCGAACACCTGCAGCAGGCGCTTGATGAAGTCTTTGCGCGACTCGCGGGTAAAGGTGACCACGGTCATCGCGTCCAGTTCGTAGCCCAGGTAATGGCGCAACAGCAGGATGCGCAGTACCAGCGACGTCGATTTGCCCGCGCCCGCGCCGGCCACCACGCAGGTAGACGGCGTGTCGCTGAAAATCAGCTTCCATTGCGCAGCGCTGGGTTGCGCTTCGGCGGGCAGGCGCTGGGCCACATCGGCCTTGAAGCGTTTTTTCAGTTCGGCCGTCAGCGGCAGGCGCCAGTCGTCGAAGAGGTTGTCGTCGCAGCCAGGCACGGCAGCATCCTCGGGGCGGCTGTCGCGGATCACCAGTACCTGGCGCCCGGCCTCGTAGCCGGCTTCCCGGCCACGCTCGAAACCATCGCGCACACCCTCGGCATGGCCCCTGCGTTGCCCGCTGGCATGGCCCTGGAACCATGAGTCCCGGTGCTGCGCCTGCAAGCCGGTCAGGCAGCGCCCCAGCAGGCGCGCCGCCACACGGCGAAACCAGGGCAACTGGGCGGGCGGGGTAAGGTCGGCGGGGGCATGGGGTAGCTCTTGGGCCACGGTCACTCCTTGCTGAACAGAAACAATGGGCATGTTCGCCGCATCGACTCAAAATGGCCAGCGAATGCTTGCAGATCAGGGGATTAGGCGATGAAGCGGATAAGTGCCTGCAGGTTATAGAACCACTAATTCGATTGTTTTGAGCCGATATTTACGCTTATTTTCGATGCTTCTTTGGCGCATCATGGCCTCATCCACTGATTCAAGGAGCACGACCATGCTGCAACTTCGTTCGTTCGATAGCCTCGGCCATGCCAACCACGGCTGGCTCGACGCCCACCACCATTTTTCCTTTGCCGAGTACTACGACCCAGCGCGCATGCACTGGGGCAACCTGCGGGTCTGGAACGATGACCTGATCGCGGCCGGCAGCGGCTTCCCTCCGCACCCACACCGTGACATGGAAATCATCACTTATGTGCGCGAAGGCGCGATCACCCACCAGGACAGCCTTGGCAATAAAGGCCGGACCGAGGCCGGTGACGTCCAGGTGATGAGTGCCGGTACCGGCATCGTGCACAGCGAGTACAACCTGGAAGACGTCGATACCCGTATCTTCCAGATCTGGATCGTGCCGGAACGCACCGGTGAAGCACCGCAATGGGGTAGCCGACCATTCCCCAAAGGTGAACGTGGCGAAGGCTTCGTGACCCTGGCCAGCGGCCGCGCCGGCGATGAAGACAGCCTGCAGATCCGCACCGATGCACGCCTGGTGGCTGCCACCCTGAAAGCGGGTGAGACCGCCGAATACCGTTTCGACGCCGATCGCCGGGGCTACCTGGTACCCGCCAAGGGCCGGGTGGAAGTCAACGGCCTGCGGGTCGAGGCGCGTGATGGTGTGGCCATCGAGCAGGAGCAGCTTCTGCGCGTGACCGCCATCGAAGACAGCGAGATCGTGCTGGTGGACGTGGCCTGACCTTCACCCGGCAGGCTTGGTGGTCAGCCGGGCTGTCGTTTTCAGCAGCGAGTGCAGTCAATACCGTTTCACAAATCGTTGCGTAGCCGTAGTCTTTGCCGGTACCCGACCACGGAACGTTGACATGCTGCAGTTGCTGCTGACCACCCTGCTCCCGATCATTCTGCTGATTGCCCTGGGTACTTTCCTGCGCCTGCGGGGGTTTCTGGCCGAAACCTTCTGGCCTGGCGCTGAACGCCTGAGCTACTACGTACTGCTGCCAGCGCTGTTCCTGCATGGCCTGGCCACCGCCAACCTGGAGGGTGTGCCGGTGCTGGGCATGGTCGGCGCGCTGATGCTTTCCACCTTGGCGGGCGCGGTGATGCTGGTGCTTTACCAAGGCATGGCAGACCACGAGGGTGCCGATTTCACCTCGGTGTTCCAGGGCGGTATCCGCTTCAACAACTACATTGGTGCTACCCTGGCTGCCGGCCTCTACGGCAGCGCCGGCATAGCCCTGGCCGCGGTTGCCAACGCGGCCATCGTGCCCCTGGTCAACCTGCTCTGCGTGCTGGTGTTCGCCCGCTTCAGCGCCCGCCACAGTTCGCCAGCAACCGTGCTGAAGGCAATCTTCGCCAACCCGCTGATTGTCGGCTGCGCGGGTGGCCTGCTGCTGCGTTTGACCGGGCTGGGCCTGCCGCCGGGCATCGAGCCCACGGTCAAGGCCCTGGGCCAGGCTGCCCTGCCGCTGGGGCTGCTGTGCGTGGGGGCAGCGCTGGGCGGCGCCCGCCTCGGCCAGCAGGCGCGGCCATTACTGGCGGCTTCGGCGTTCAAGTTCCTGGTCATGCCCGTGACCACCTGGGGCCTGTGCCGGCTGCTGGGCCTGGGCGGCCAGGCCGCAGTGGTGGCGGTGCTGTTCCAGGCACTGCCGACAGCCTCGTCCTCCTACGTAATGGCGCGGCAAATGGGCGGCAATGCACCGTTGATGGCCACCATCATCGCCCTGCAAACCGTGGCCGCCGCCGCCACCCTGCCTTTGGTATTAATGCTTACGCTTGGCTAGACTGGCATCAGCCCACCATTGGGAGTTAGACCATGCGCTTTTCGTGGATGCTGATCGGCCTGACCACCGCCCTGCTTGCCGCCCCCTTGCACGCTGCCGACCCCGCCAAAGCCGCCGTGGCCGAGGGCAAGGCCGAGGCCCTTGAAGAAAAAGTGGTCGAGGCAGCGCCCCCGCCCAAGCCCGCCGAAAAGTTGACCCCGAGCGAAGCGCAGGCCGTGGACCCGGCTGGCAAGGCACCGCTGGATGACAGCCTTACCTGCCTGGCGCGCACCCTTTACTGGGAAGCCAAGGGCGCCGATGCCTCAGACATGGCCGCCGTGGCCAGCGTGGTGCTGAACCGCCTGGGCCAGGATGGCTTTCCGGATACCATCTGTGGTGTGGTCAAGCAGGGCGTTGAAAGCAAAGCCTGCCAGTTTTCCTGGTGGTGCGACGGGCGCCCCGACCAGGTCGAGGAGCCGCAGCGCTACGACGTTGCCAAGGAAATTGCGCGCAAAGCCCTCAACCAGCAGTTGCAGGATTCCACTGGCGGCGCGCTCTACTTCCATGACCGCAGTGTGCATCCAGCCTGGGCCAAGACTTATCGCCGAACGGCCAAGACCACGCACTTTTTGTTCTACAAACCCAACCAGGCTTTGGCCCGCTGACAAGGCACGTGTTAGCGCACACTGCCCTGTCACCCGACTGGTCGCCGGCTTTTAGGTTTATTTGCCCCAGATTCGCACTTTTGCGGCGGGCAATGGTCTACCTCCCTTCGTGTACCGCCGGCACTAGTTGCCGGCGTTTTATTTGCCTTGCACCCGCCTGGGCCAAAAGCCCCGAGCTTGTGTAGGATGAGCAGCGCCTACCACGCCGCTGCCAGTCATAGGGAGATACACATGCGCGTGCTGTCATCCGTTGCCGCCTTGTCGCTTGGCCTGTTGATTTCGACCGGGGCATTGGCCGTTACCGGCGAAGAAGCGCAACTGATCGCGTCGATCAATGCCTACCGCAGCCAGGCCCAACCTTGCGGTGGCGAGGCATCGCTGGAACTACCACCGCTGAACAGCGATACCCGCCTGGCGCTGTCGCCGGAGGGCACCCGCGATCTGCAGCAGGCCATGACCCGGGCGGCCTACCCTATGGTCAATGTGCAGGCCATCAGCCTGTCAGGGCCGCGCGATGCGCCTGCGGCCATGCATGCCATCGAGGAAAGTTTCTGCCAGGTGGTGCTGGACCCGCAGTTCGTCGACATTGGCGTCAGCCAGGAAGGCCGCGATTGGCGTATCGTGCTGGCCCGGCCACTGCTCAGTGGCCGCCTCGGTGACTGGCAAGCCGAAGGGCAGAAAGTGGTGGAGGAAATCAACGCGGCCCGCAAGGTGGCCCGGCAGTGTGGCGGGCAACCCTTCGCTGCCGCCCCGCCGTTAAGCTGGAACACGGTGCTGGCGGGGGCTGCCGCCAACCACACGCGGGCCATGGCCAACCAGAATTTCTTCGACCACATCGACAAGGATGGCCGCACCCCCGGCGACCGGGCGGAGCTGGCCGGCTACCTGTATCAGCAGATCGGCGAGAACATTGCTGCTGGGCGTGACACTGCGCACAAGGTGGTCGAAGGCTGGCTGGACAGCCCCGGGCACTGTGCCACGTTGATGAACCCCGAGTTCCGCGACCTGGGGGCTGCCTACGCAGTGGACCCAAAAAGCGATGCGGGCATCTACTGGACCGCACTGTTCGGCACACCACAGTGAATTCGAGCCCCCTTGCAACCCTGTCAGGCGCGCTTCAGCCCTGGTGTGTAGCTGCTCGCAGCTCGAGCGCGGTACAGCCAAACCGCGCCCGCAGGCATTTGCCCAGGTAACTGGCATCGCCCAGGCCGACTTCATCGGCAATCTGCGCCAGGCTGTGCGTGGAGTTGAGCAAGCGCCAGCGTGCTTGCTGCAGGCGCATTTCGCGCCACCAGGCCTTGGCACTCAGGCCATGACTGGCATGAAACTGCCGGTCCAGCTGGCGCCGGCTGATGCCCAACGCTGCCGCCAGTTGCTCCACCGCCAGCGGCGCCCCCAGGTGATGGCGCATCAGTGCCTGCGCCTTCTGCACCTGGCGCCCCGGCCCGCTGCCCGGCTCCAGGGAGCGCAAGGCATGGCGGCTGTCGCGGGTTTCATCCACCAGCATGTCGGCCAAGCCCTTGAGTGCCCGCGTGCGACCGCAGGCACGTGACAGCAGCGCGACAGCCAGGTCGATGGCCGCCGTGCCACCGGCGCAGGTAATACGGTTGCCATCGATGCAGTACAGTTGCTCAGGCAGTAGCTGCACATGCGGGAACGCCGCCCGGAATTCGGCTTCGTGGCGCCAGTGCACCACCACCTTGTGCCCACGCAACAGGCCGCACGCCGCCAGCAGGAAAACACCATTGTCGACCCCGACCAATTTGACGCCCGCCTTGCTGGCGCGCTTGAGCAAAGCCTGGTAGCGCGGTGCAAGTGCGGCGGTGGCCATGGCATTGCGCCCGCCGAACAGCACCAGGTAGTCGAAACTGGCCAGCTCGAGGTCGCCGGCCACGGCCTCGACCTGCAGCACTGCACCGCTGCTGGAAGGCACCGGTTCACCACCCAGCCCCGCCACCGTCCAGCTGCAATAACGCTGCTGGCTGTAGTCCTCGTCATCGGCGCTGAAGCGCAACTTGTCGAGGAAAGCGCCAAACGGCAGCAAGGCAAAATCCGGTAGCGGCAAGATCAGCAAGCGAATATCGGGATACACAGTATTCACGTCCAGAAAGTACCATCGAATGTCCGGATATTACCCTGCCAGCGCCACCATTGCGCCCTAGACTGGCGCCCTGTTCATCACATGGCGTTACCCGGCATGAACCTCGACACATGGCTCATCTACCTGCTGGCGAGCATCGGTTTGTCGCTCACCCCAGGCCCTAACAGCCTGCTGGCCTTGACCCACGGCGCCCTGTATGGGGCCCGGCGAACCCTGTTCACCATTGTCGGCGGCGTATTCGGCTTCAGCGCGCTCATCGCCCTGGCGATGTTCGGCCTTGGTGCATTGCTGCAGTCCTCGGCGTCGGTGCTTGGCGTGCTGAAATGGCTAGGGGGTGCCTATCTGGTCTGGCTAGGTGTGCAGCTGTGGCGCAGCCCAGGCCTGCAGTTGGAACTCAATGCGGGCAACACTGGGCTGAACAACGCAGGGTTGTTTCGCCAAGGGCTGCTGTCGGCCATGGCCAACCCCAAGGTGCTGCTGTTCTACGGCGCGTTCCTGCCACAGTTCATCGACCCACAGCGCGGGCTGCTGTTGCAGTTCGTGGTCATGGCGGCCACCTTCGCCAGCGTCGAGTTTCTGGTCGAATACCTGCTGGCGCGGCTGGCGTACCGCGTTCGGCCCTGGCTGAGCAAAGCAGGCAAAGGCTTCAATCGCTGCTGCGGGGGCTTGTTCGCCCTGATTGGCGTGGCCTTGCCCTTGAGCCGCTAGCCCCTGGCACAGGCAGGCCACTGCCACTGGCGTTGCAGCGCCTATCGAGCCTGGCGTGCCTGGAAAACGAAGACCAGCAGCGCCAGCCCCGGCAAGGCGGCGCCCACCAATGCCACCCCTGGCCAACCAACCTGGCTGAACAGCGCACTGGCCACTGCCGAACCCACTGCCCCGCCAAGGAAGATGCTGGTCATGTACACCGCATTCAAACGCCCACGGCTGGCCGGGTCCAGTGCATACACTTCACGCTGGCCGATCACCATGTTCATCTGCACCGCAAAATCCAGCAGCACACCCGTCAGGCCCAGGCCGATCACGCTGTAGCCGGGCACCGTCAAACCCAGCAGCAAGGCGGCCGGCGCCAGTAACAGCGCCAGTAACGACCCCGCCCGGGCATGCCCGGCATCGGCCAGGCGGCCGGCAATGGGTGCCGCAACCGCACCCACTGCGCCGACCAACGCGAACAAGGCAATCTGGCTTTGCGACAGGCCATGCCCTGCAGCCAGGGCCAGCGGCACCGCCGTCCAGTAAAGGCTGAATGCGGCGAACATCAGGGCCTGGTAGAGCGAGCGCTGGCGCAGCAGCGGGTAACGGCGCAGCAAGGTGAGCAGCGACAGCATCAGCCCTGCGTAACTGGCCTTGTGCTCGGGCCGACGCTGCGGCAGGGTCGACGCCAGCAGCAGGATGATCGCCAACATCACCCCGGCAGCGCCGATGAATACCGCACGCCAGCCGAAGTGGTCGGCCACCAGGCTGGACAACGGCCGGGCCAGCAGGATGCCCAGCAGCAACCCACCCATGATGTTGCCCACTACCCGACCGCGCTGGTGCTCGGGTGCCAGGTGCGCCGCCAGCGGAATCAGCATCTGCACCGCCACTGAACTGAAGCCGATCAGCAGGGCGTAACCCAGGAACAACTGCCCCTGGCCACTGCCACTGGTACCTGCCAACAGCAGGCTGATGCAGGCCAGAACGGCGGTGGCCACCATCAGACGACGGTTTTCCAGCAAGTCGGCCAACGGTACCAGCAACAACAGGCCCAACGCATAGCCGAGCTGGGTGAGGGAAACGATCAGGCTGGCATGTTCGGTAGACAGCCCCAGGTCCGGTGCGATCAGCCCCACGATGGGTTGGGCGTAGTAGATGTTGGCGACGATAGCGCCGCAGCAGAACGCCAGGAGTACCACCAGGGCCCGGCTCAGGCCGGCAGTGGCCGGTTGCGCTGACGCGACGGAAGGGTTCATGCGAGGTTCCTCGACAAGGTATGGGGATGACGGCCACCTTACCTGCGGGCAGCGGCGCCGAGAATTGGGCAGCTACGCAACGCGCCTTTGCGTACAGCGCAACGCTAGCGACCAGTATTCAGCACATTTTCGCAAAACCCGATGAAAGCGCTGACCCGTCGCGAACCCCGGTGGTTGGGCAGGTACAGGGCGTTGATACAGTCGTTGGCGGTGCCAGGGTTGGCTTGCCATTCAGGGAAGAGGCGCTGCAGCCGACCGCCTTCAACATCTTCGCGTACCAGCCAGTCGGCCAGCAATGCAATACCGCTGCCTGCCAGCGCCGTTTCGCGCAACATGTCGGCGTTGGCACTGCGCAGCGGCCCGCTTACGTCCAGCTCCAGGCTTTCCTGGCCACAGGTCAGCCGCCAGGGCCGTGCTTTTTGCCCATAGCGAAAACGCAGGCAGGGGTGTTCAAGCAGCTGCCGGGGATGCAGGAGCGGCCCGCGCTCGGCCAGGTAGCCCGGGCTGGCGACCAGCCAGCGTTGGAAGCGGCCGAGTGGGCGGCATACCATTTCATCGCTGGGCGCTGGGTCACCCAGGCGGATCGACAGGTCATAACGCCCGTCGAGCAGGTCGTCGATGCGGTCGCTAAGATCGATGTCCAGCTCCAGCGCCGGGTGGCGCGCCAGAAACGGCCCCAGGTGCGGGGCGATGACCCGCCTGCCGAACTCCACCGGCAAGCACAGGCGCAGCACACCGACCGGTTCCTCACCGCGGTCCGAGATGCTGGCATCGGCCTCGTCCAGCGCCTCGAAGATGCCTCGGGCGCGCTGGTAGTAGCGCGCGCCTGCCTCGGTCAGACTGACCTGGCGCGTCGAACGATTGAGCAAGGTGGCACCCAGCGCCGACTCAAGGGCATCGACCAGGCGCGTCACCGATGAGGTCGCCACCCCCAGCCGGCGTGCAGCCGCTGAAAAACCCTGGGCATCGACGGTGGCCACGAACATTTTCATCGCCAAAAGTTTGTCCATGTCAGGCCGTCCTCGAAAACTCGCAAAGGTCTAATAAACCGCCAGCCCGGTCAAGAAGCATGGCGCCAAGCAAACAGGGCCATGGCGGGCGCACGCCCAACCGGCGTTAAGCCTACAAATGAACGTAGCCGCGATAAAAAAACCTTGCCCGCCATACCCGGTGTTTTCCTGCATTTTTCCAGGCACGATCTAGAATTTTAGACACACCGCGTTAAGTTCAGCCCTGCGACAATCAGCCTCACAAAATTATGTACCAACTTGTTAATTAGCAAGCTAAGGGATTAAACTGCGCGCATTCCACCTGCTGAGATCCCTGGCATGAACGAAACACCGCGCGCCTCTGGCGCCTCTAAAATCATCCTGATTGGCCTGGGCGTGATCATCGCCCTGCTTGGCCTGCTCCTGGCTGCCGGCGGCGTCAAACTCGCCGGCCTGGGCGGTTCCTGGTACTTCCTGATCGGCGGCCTGGCCATGGCCATCGCCGGTGTGCTCATTGCCCGCCGTAAAAAAGCGGGCGCCTGGCTGTACGCGCTGTTCCTGGTTGGCACTGCCCTCTGGGCGCTGGTCGACGCCGGCCTGGTGTTCTGGCCGCTGTTCTCGCGCCTGTTCATGTTCGGTGTCATCGGCATGGTGGTAGCGCTGGTGTACCCACTGCTGGCCCGCGCCAATGGCGCCAGCGCCGGGCGCGGTGCCTACGGCGTTGCCGCGGTGATGGCCGTGGTGCTGGCGGTTGCCGCCGGCAACATGTTCGTCGCCCACCCAAGCGTGGCCCCTACTGGCAAAGGCCCGGGCATGACCGCGGTCGAGGCCGGCAAGGAACAGAAGGACTGGGCCCACTACGGTAATACCGAAGGTGGCAGCCGCTTCGCCGCGCTGGACCAGATCAACCGTGACAACGTGAACAAGCTGAAGGTGGCCTGGACCTACCACACCGGCGACGTCGCCATCAGCGACGGCAACGGTGCCGAAGACCAGCTGACACCCCTGCAGATCGGCAACAAGGTGTTCATCTGCACCCCGCACAACAACCTGATCGCGCTGGATGCCGACACCGGCAAAGAGCTGTGGAAGAACGCCATCAATGCCCAGTCCAAGGTCTGGCAGCGTTGCCGTGGCCTGGCCTATTTCGATGCCACTGCGGCCATCGCCCAGCCGACCCAGCCCAACAGCTCGCCGGTCACCGGCGGTAGCGTGCCGGCCGGCGCCAACTGCCAGCGTCGCCTGCTGACCAACACCATCGATGGCCGCCTGATTGCCGTCGATGCCGACACCGGCAAGTTCTGCCAGGGCTTCGGCAACAACGGCCAGGTCAACCTGATGGCCGGCCTGGGCGATGTGCCAGACTCTTACTACCAGCTGTCCTCGGCACCGCTGATGGCCGGCACCACCGTGGTGGTCGGCGGCCGCGTTGCCGACAACGTCCAGACCGACATGCCAGGCGGCGTGATCCGTGGCTTCGACGTGATCACCGGGGAAATGCGCTGGGCCTTCGACCCGGGCAACCCGGAAGACCGCCAGGCCCCGCAGGGCGACAACACCTACGTGCGCAGCACCCCGAACAGCTGGGCACCGATGTCCTACGACCCGGCGATGAACACCGTATTCCTGCCGATGGGCTCGTCGTCCACCGACATCTACGGTGTTGAACGCAGCAAGCTGGACCACACCTACGGCGCTTCGGTGCTGGCCCTGGACGCCACCACCGGCAACCAGAAGTGGGTGTACCAGACCGTGCACAACGACCTCTGGGACTTCGACCTGCCGATGCAGCCGAGCCTGATCGACTTCACCAAGGACGACGGCCAGACCGTACCTGCGGTAGTGATCGGCACCAAAGCCGGGCAGATCTATGTGCTCGACCGCGCCACCGGCAAACCGCTGACCCAGGTCGACGAAGTTCCGGTCAAGCCAGGCAACATTCCAAACGAGCCGTACTCGCCAACCCAGCCCAAGTCGGTGGGCATGCCGCAGATCGGCGCGCAGACCCTGACCGAGTCGGACATGTGGGGTGCTACCCCGTATGACCAGCTGCTGTGCCGCATCGACTTCAAGAAGATGCGCTATGACGGCTTGTACACAGCGCCTGGCACCGACCTGTCGCTGAGCTTCCCGGGTTCGCTGGGCGGCATGAACTGGGGCAGCCTTTCCACCGACCCGGTGCACGGTTTCATCTTCGTCAACGACATGCGCCTGGGCCTGTGGATCCAGATGATTCCGTCGCAGAACAAAGGCAATGCAGCGTCCGGCGGCGAAGCCCTGAACACCGGCATGGGTGCAGTACCGCTCAAGGGCACCCCGTATGCGGTGAACAAGAACCGCTTCCTGTCGGTAGCCGGTATTCCATGCCAGGCGCCGCCGTTCGGCACCCTCACCGCGATCGACATGAAGACCCGTCAGGTGGCCTGGCAGGTACCGGTGGGCACCGTTGAAGACACCGGCCCGCTGGGTATCCGCATGCACCTGCCGATCAAGATCGGCCTGCCCACCCTGGGCGGCACCCTGTCGACCCAAGGCGGCCTGGTGTTCATTGCCGGCACCCAGGACTTCTACCTGCGCGCCTACAACAGCGGCAACGGTGACGAAATCTGGAAGGCGCGCCTGCCAGTGGGCAGCCAGGGCGGCCCTATGACCTACGTTTCGCCGAAAACCGGCAAGCAGTACGTGGTCGTGACAGCGGGCGGTGCGCGCCAGTCGACCGACCGTGGCGACTACGTGATCGCTTACGCCTTGCCGTAACACAGCGTCGCCCCGTTCGCGGGTGAACCCGCCGCCACAGGAGGATCACTGCCCCGGCAAATGGTGCAGCCCCTGTGGCAGCGGGTTCGCCCGCGAAGAGGCCCGAACAGACAACCCGAGACACAGCAATGCCATCCGTAATTCGCTTCACCCCCACCCTGCTGCTGGCGCTGGCCAGCAGCACTGCACTCGCCAACGACGACCTCCTCACCCGCAGCACCCTCACCGGTGACTGGGGCGGCCTGCGCCACCAGCTGGAACAGGACGGGGTAAAAATCACCGGCGACTACAGCGGTGAAACCGCCTACAACGCGCATGGCGGCCTGCACCGCTCGGCGCGTTACTCGCAGAACGTCAAGCTGGGCGTGCAGTTCGACCTGTCGAAGCTGTACGGCCTGGACAACGGCGGCAAAGTCCAGCTGACCATCAACGACCGTCGCGGCAACAGCGCGTCGGACGACTTGGTCGGCAACCGCCTGCCGATCCAGGAAAACTACGGCGGTCTGTACACCCGCCTGACCGAGCTGAGCTACGAACGCACCCTGTTCACCCCTGCGCTCAACGTCAAGCTGGGCTACATGGCCATGGGCAACGACGTTGGCGGCCTGGACAGCGGCATCCTGTGCAATTTCATGAACGCCGGCTTCTGTGGCCACCCGCTGAACATGTCGGGGGGCAGCGGCTGGACCAACTACCCCAACGCCCACCTCGGCGTGCGCGTGAAGTACGACCTGTCGCCCGCCTGGCAACTGCGTGTGGCAGCGTTCAATGTGGACCCCGAGAGCAACGGCAATTCCAGCCGTGCCTGGCACCTGGGGCCCAAGCACACCACTGGCACCGTGGTCCCGGTGGAGCTGGTGTACAAGCTGCAGGGCGAGCTGCCGGGCGAGTACAAGCTGGGGTACTACTACGACAGCTCCGACGTGAAGCGCATCGGCAGCGACGACGAAGTGTCGGGGCGCGGCGGGCACTACCTGCTGGTCGACCAGGCGCTGTGGAACGATCAGGCCTCGCCAGGCCGCAGCCTGCACGCCTTCGGCCAGTATTCGGCGTCGAGCAAGGCCGCTTCGCCGTTTACCAAGTGGTATGGCGCCGGGGTGGTGCTGTACAAGCCGTTCGAAGGCCGCCCGAGAGATACCGTGGCACTGGGTTATGGCCGCGCCGTACCCAACCCGCGTAGCCGCGATGTGCTGGAAGATGCTGCATTCAACGCCGGCCAGCCGTTCCCCGATATCGACAGCGCCGAGCAGTTGATCGAGCTGAGCTACGGCTACCAGGCCACGCCATGGCTGAACCTGCGCCCGGATGTGCAGTACATCATCGAGCCAGGGGCGTTCACTGGCAAAGACATCGACAATGCGCTGGTGGTGGGCCTGCAGGTAAAAGCAACCTTCTGAGTCGCCGGGGGCCGCACTGCGGCCCATTCGCGGGTGCATCCGCGCCCACAGAGCCCCGGCAGTTAAACCGTCAAGCCTGCCTGAGGTGATCCACCAGCCTGAGCAGCATGGCATCGCAGCCCTGCAGCTGTTCGACACTGACGAATTCATCCGGCTTGTGCCCCTGCTCCATGCTCCCGGGCCCGCACACCACGGTGGGGATGCCCGCCTGGTCGAACAGCCCGCCTTCAGTACCAAACGCCACGGTGCCGAACTTGTCCGAACCACTGAGCAGCGCCACCAGCTGCGCAGCTTCGCTGTTCTGCGGTGTAGCCAACCCCGGATAGGCACTCAGCGGCTGCAGGCGAATGGCGCTGTCGGCGTGGACCTTGCGCATGCGCGGCAGCAACTCGGTCTCGGCATAGGCCTGCAGTTGGTCCGCCACCGCCTGTGCCTCGAACCCCGGCAAGGCACGCACCTCGAAATCGAATTCGCACTCGGCCGGCACGATGTTCAGCGCCCTGCCCCCTTTGATCACCCCGGTCTGCACCGTGGAGAACGGTGGGTCGAAACGTTCGTCGTGATGCTGCGGCAAGGCCAGCGCGTCGCCGATATCACCCAGCTTGCCGATAAGCCTGGCGGCATACTCGATGGCATTCACGCCATACGGTGCATACGCTGAATGGCAAGCAGCGCCATGCACCTGGCAGCGCATCGCCAGTTTGCCCTTGTGCCCCAACACGGGTTTGAGTTCGGTGGGCTCACCGATCAGGCACAGCCGTGGTTTGTGCGGGCGCTGTTCGAGCGCTGCGAGCATCGAGCGTACACCCAGGCAGCCGACCTCTTCGTCATATGAAAATGCCAGGTGCACCGGCATGCGTAGCGGCTGGGCGAGAAAGGCTGGTACCGCTGCCAGCACTGACGCGATGAAGCCTTTCATGTCGGCTGTGCCACGGCCATACAAGCGGCCATCGTGTTCGCTGAGGGCGAACGGTTCGGCCGTCCAGGCCTGGCCGTCTACCGGCACCACGTCGGTATGCCCGGACAGCACCACGCCGCCAACATCCTTGGGCCCGATGGTGGCAAACAGGTTAGCCTTGGTTCTCTCCGGGTTGTGGAACAGCTCGCATTCCACGCCCAACCCGGCCAGGTAATCGCGAATGAAGCCGATCAGCGCCAGGTTTGAGTCACGGCTGACCGTGGCAAAGCCGACCAGCCTGGCCAGCAGCGTGCGGCTGGCAAACTCACTCATCGCCCGGCACCCCGTAGCTTGGCGCAGAGGTCGGGTTGAGGGCGCGGGTAACGTAGTCTTGCATTTGTGGGCGGTAGGCTTGCCACAGGCCATCGAGCGCTCCGATCGGGTCGTTGTCGGCCCAGTCGACGCGCAGGTCCACCAGTGGCCAGGTCAGCTCGCCCGCAATTTTCAGCGCCGCCGAGTGTACCGGCCCCGCCTCACCGCCCGCAGCCATCGCCGCGTGCATGGCCGCCAGCAGGCGGTCGGCCAGGTGCCCACCGGCCTGTTCGAAGGCCAGCACCATCGCTTCGATCACCACGGTGGAGGACAGCAAATTGCCCGCCGCCGCGCATTGCTCGCCGGCCACGGCATGGTGTGTGCCAAGCGCCTCGCGCCCCGTGAACAAGGCCACCTGGCCGGTGCTGTCGATCACCGTCACCTGGCGGTACTCGCTCCAGCCATTGGCGCTCAACACCCGGTCCAGCGCAGCGGCGGGTGGCAACTGGCCCTGCTCCATGGCGTCGAGAATCTGCGGGCCCAGCGCCGGCAGGGTGATGTTCTGGGTAGCGACCGCGCCCACGCCGGCACGCACCCACGGGCAACGGGCCCCTACGGCGATGCTCGACGAGCTGATGGCAATACCGATCTGGCCGGTTTCCTGGCAGCGACCAATGATGGAGAAGGTCATGGCATGGTTCCTGTGTGCTGTGCAATGCAGGCCATTCTGGGTGGAACCTTCGGGCAGGCGAAACCACCTTTTTCCGAGGAGCTAGGCAGGAAAAAACTAGGGTCTGAGGCCCGCTCCCACAGCGAGTGCGCGAGCTTTCAACGTTTCAACACGACAGTTGCGTTCACAAGATCCGGGCCTTCGCCGTTTTATCGGCAAGCCCCAGCTAAATACTATTTTCGCCATTTGCGCAGCATCCCTAGTCTGGCCCCAGGCAACGGCGGTCCCCAAACCGACCTGACAAAAACCGCCTGAACAAGGGCTCGGACATGACACTGAACAACTTCGAAATCGACACCCTCGTGGTCGGCGCCGGCCAGGCTGGCGTGGCCATGAGCGAACACCTGAGCAAGCTGGGCGTGCCGCACCTGGTGCTGGAGCGCAACCGCATTGCCGAGGCCTGGCGCAGCGGCCGCTGGGATTCGCTGGTGGCCAATGGGCCGGCCTGGCACGACCGCTTCCCAGGGCTGGAATTCAACCTCGATGCCGACGCCTTCGCCGGCAAGGACCAGGTGGCCGACTACTTCGAGCAGTACGTACGCAAGTTCAACCTGCCGGTGCGCACCGGCATCGAAGTGAAGAAAGTACAGCGCAACAGCGACCGCCCTGGCTTCACCATCGAAACCAATGAAGGCGTGATCCGCGCCAACCGCGTGGTGGCGGCGACCGGCCCGTTCCAGAAGCCGGTGATACCGGCGATCGCGCCAAAAGACGCCAACCTGCACCAGATCCACTCGGCCGCCTACTTCAACCCCGAACAACTGCCCGAAGGGGCAGTGCTGGTGGTGGGTGCAGGCTCGTCCGGCGTGCAGATCGCCGAAGAGCTGATGCGTGCCGGCCGCCAGGTGTACCTGTCGGTCGGCGCTCATGATCGCCCGCCACGGGCTTACCGCAACCGCGACTTCTGCTGGTGGCTTGGCGTATTGGGTGAATGGGACGCAGAGATTGCCAAGCCTGGCCGCGAGCACGTAACCATTGCCGTGAGCGGCGCCCGTGGGGGCCATACGGTCGACTTCCGTGCCCTCGCCCACCAGGGCATGACCCTGGTTGGCCTGACCCGGTCGTTCGAAAACGGCGTGGCGCACTTCCAGGACAACCTGGTCGAGAACATCACGCGGGGCGATGAGAACTACCTGGCCTTGCTGGACGCCGCCGATGCCTATGTGGAGCGCAACGGCCTCGACCTGCCGCAAGAGCCTGAAGCGCGCCAGCGCCTGGCCGACCCGGCCTGCATGCTCAACCCACTGCAGCAGCTGGACCTGGCGAAGGCCGGTGTCCGCAGCATCATCTGGGCCACCGGCTACGGCGTGGACTTCAGTTGGCTGCAGGTGGACACCTTCGACGCCAATGGCAAGCCCCAGCATCAGCGCGGTGTCGCTCGCGAACCAGGTGTGTATTTCCTGGGCCTGCCGTGGCTGTCGCGCCGTGGCTCGTCGTTCATCTGGGGCGTATGGCACGACGCCAAACACGTCGCCGGCCACATTGCCACGCAACGCACCTACAGCGCCTACCTCGACCGCGACCAGCGCGCGGCCGACCGGCAGCGACCTGCCGCATTCAGCAACGTCAGCACCCTCGGAGCCCACTGATGCCTACCCATACCCGCATCCGCATGTTCAACACCAAGGCCACCTACCCCAACCAGACCCTGGACAACGACCTGTGCCAGGCGGTGCGGGCCGGTAACACCATTTATGTGCGTGGCCAGGTCGGCACCGACTTCGAAGGCAGGCTGGTGGGCCTGGGTGACCCGCGGGCGCAGGCCGAACAGGCGATGAAGAACGTCAAGCAACTGCTCGAAGAAGCCGGCTCGGACCTGTCGCATATCGTCAAGACCACCACCTACATCACCGACCCACGTTTCCGCGAGCCGGTGTACAAGGAAGTGGGCAAATGGCTCAAGGGCGTGTTCCCGATTTCCACCGGCCTGGTAGTGGCCGGCCTGGCCCAGGCCGAATGGCTGATGGAGATCGACGTGATCGCCGTGGTGCCGGACCAGGCGTGACCGGCAATTGCCAGGCGCTTGCCCTGTAGGAGCGGCCTTGTGTCGCGATGGGGCGCGAAGCGGCCCCGTTTTTTTGCGGCGAAGCTGAAGTTGCGGCGAAGCTGGAAATTTAGGGCCGCTTCGCGCCCCATCGCGACACAAGGCCGCTCCTACAGGGGACGGTGCAAGGCTTAGAAGCCGACCGTGGCAGACAGCAGATAGGTGCGTGGGGTCGACAGGGTCAGGCCCGGCTCGCTGTCATCCGGGGCCCCTGTCGAGCTCCAGTAGCGGTCATCCAGCACGTTCTCGACGCTGGCACGCAATGTGACCTCGGTCTCATCCACCTTGAACGCGTAGCGCGCCCCCAGGTCATAGCGCTCCCAGCCATCGATCTTCTTGCTGTTGTTCTGGTCCAGGTACTGCGAGCTGGAGTGGATACCGCGTGCCGTCAGGGTCAAGCCTTTGACCCCCGGCACGTCCCACTCGCCCCCCAGGTTCACGTTGTACTCCGGCGTGGCCGGGGCGCGGTTGCCGTCGTAGGCGCCATCGACCGTGTCGGTCAGCTCGCTGTCGATGTACATCACCCCACCCAGTACCCGCACACCCTGCACAGGCTCACCGAACACACTCAGCTCGATGCCGCGGTTATCACGCTTGCCATTGGGGCCGAACACCCGCGAAGCCGGGTTG
Organism: Pseudomonas sp. PARCl1; assembly: GCF_947311875.1. Lineage (NCBI taxonomy): Bacteria > Pseudomonadati > Pseudomonadota > Gammaproteobacteria > Pseudomonadales > Pseudomonadaceae > Pseudomonas > Pseudomonas sp. PARCl1. The sequence continues at coordinate 78,535 of NZ_CAMZMX010000002.1, read as the reverse complement.
GTTTCGTAGGCCGGCTGGCGAATGCGGAACGCGCTGGCGGTGAAGGCCACCTGGCCAAAGTCATACTTGGCCCCGACCTCGACCTGGCGGCTGGTGAATGGCGGAAATATCTGGTCTTCGTTGACCGAGGTCGACGGGGCGATCTTGCCTTGGCTCAGGCCTTCCATGTAATTGGCGTACAGCGACAACTGCTCGGTGACCTTGAGCAGCACCCCGCCAGAGGGCGAGACCTTTTCTTCGTCATAGGCGGTGTCGCCTTTGACGCCATCACTCCAGTCATCCACTTGCACCCGCTGCCAGCGCGCGCCCAGGGTCAGCAGAAGGCGGTCGTCGAAAAAGCCCAGGGTGTCGGCCAGGGCCACGCCGGAGAAGCGGTTTTCCGTGTAGACCTTCGAATCGAAGCGGGTGGGTGTGCCCGGCGTGGGTGTGGCCACCGGGTGGTAGAGGTTGCTGGGTGCGGCGGCATAACGGGCGCCGCCGTTGGTGAAGTCCATGTAGTAATAGCTGGCGGCCAGGTTCAGTTCGTGGCTGACCGGCCCGGTCTGCAGCCACTTGCGCAGGCCAGCCATGGCGGTACGCACAGATTCATCGCGGGTAAAGTCGCGGGGCTGCACACTGAAATTGCCGGCGTCATTGATGACCGACACGTTGTGGCGCAGGAAGTCATGGTTGCTCTTGCGCGCGCCGACCGCACCATAGGCCAGCAGCGAATCACTGATATCGTATTCGGCATTCAGTGCGCCAAAGGTGTCATTGGTGCGCGCCTTGCTCCAGGCCTGGGCATAGTTGTGGCGCACGTCATCGGCATCCGGCACCTTGGCGTTGGCGCCGATCAGCACACGCTCCTGCGGCGCATCGGTATCGCGCTCGGTGTGGCCCAGGTCGGCCGAGAGGCGCAGGCGCTCGCCGCGGAAATCCAGGCCCAGCACCGCCATCTGGCGATCGACAGACTGGTGGTCCCAGGCAGTATCGCCGGCTTGCTTGACGCCGTTGAAGCGCACACCGAACTGGTCACCTTCGCCGAAGCGCCGGCCGATATCCACGGCCCCCCCCACCTGGCTGTCGGAGGCATAGCTGCCGGTGAACATGGTAATCGGCTTGTCGCCAGCGCGCTTGGGTTGCACGTTGATGCCACCGCCTACGCTGCCCCGGGGCGATATGCCGTTGAGCAACTGGTTGGGGCCTTTGATGATATCGACCCGCTCGGCCATTTCCATGTCGATCGAATAGGTCGGCAAGATCCCGTACAAGCCGTTGTAGGCGACATCACTATTGAACAGGCTGAAGCCGCGAATGGTGAATTGTTCGAAGCGCCCGCCGGCGGGGTTGGTGGCGCGTACCGAGGGGTCGCTGGCAATCAGCTCGCCCAGGGTGCGGGCCTGCTGGTTCTTGACCACCTCGCTGGTGTAACTGGTGATGCTGAAGGGGGTTTCCATGAAGTCCCGCGAGCCGAGCAGGCCTTGTGCGCCCTGGCGTGCCACCTGGCCGCCAGCGTAGGGCTGCGATTGGCCAGGGGCGACCAGCCCGCCGACGATACTGGTAGGGGCGATTTCCAGGGCGCTACCGGCCTGGGGGGCCGGCACCAGGGTGAAGGCCCCTTCACCCACCGGGAGCCATTGCAGGCCGCTGCCACGCAGCAATTGGGCAAACCCTTCGTCAACACTGTAGGCGCCAGACAGGCCAGCGCTCTGCCGGCCTTGCACCAGTGCCGGGTCCAGCGAAAGGCTGACGCCCGCCTGGTCGGCGAAGCGGGTCAACGCGGCCCCCAGGCTGGCGGGCGCTACCTGGTAAGTGCGGCGCACGGGCTCATCGGCCCAGGCCGGTGAACACAGCAACAGGCTCATAGCGAACAACGGATGCGCGGCGCGCGCCAGTGGGCGCAAGCGGCAAGACTTTACTGCAGGCATTGAACAAGGCTCCCCTTTATTTTCTCCTACCGGTAATGACCGGCGAGTGAAAAAAAGGGGACAGCCTCATGCACGATTTTCTCGCGCAGACAAACTGACCCAGTAACGGGTGCGTGACTGCACCTGCAACGGCAGGCTTGCAGCCAGCAAGGCCAGCACCCGGTCGGTGTCGTCAAGGCGGAAGGTGCCGGTGACGCGCAGCCGCTCCAGCGCGGGCGCCCAGCGCAGCACCCCGGGGCGGTAGCGACGCAGCTCGTGCAACAGTTCGCCCAGCGGCCGGTCGTCCAGCCGCAGCACCCCTTCGCGCCAGCCCAGCCGCCAAGGGTCCAGCCCGCTGACCGCGCCGACGCCAGTTGCCAGCAAGCTGGCCTGCTGCCCTGCCAGCAGCGTGCGTGCCGGGCCGCGGGCCGGCTGAAGCTGGGCCCTGCCGTTGAGCACCGACACCCGGCAGGCGTCGCCCAACAGGCGCAAGCACACCTCGGCATCGCCCAGCAGCACCTGGCCCTCGGGCACGTGCAAGGTCAGTTGCAGATGCGCGGGCACCTTTACCGCAACCTCCCCGCGCAGCAAGGTCAGGCGCCGTGCACCGAGGTCGAGATCGACCGCGCTGTCGGTATTCAACTGCAGGAAGGTCCCGTCGCTCAACAGCACCTGGCGCTGCTCTCCCACCGCGGTGCGCAGGTCGGCAGCCCAGGTTTCCAGGGGCAGCTCACGGCTTGCCAGCCACGCCGCCGGCAGCACCGCCGCCACGCCCAGGGCGCGCTTGAGCAGCGCCCGTCGGCCGGCATCCGGGCGGTCCAGCGTGGCCATTGCCAACGCCCCTGGCAGCCCGGAGAAGCGCGCGCGCAACAAGGCTGCCTTGTGCCACGCCTGCTCATGCAGGCTGCTGCTGGCGCGCCATTGCGCGAGCCGCTGCAGGTCCTTGTCGCTGGCGGCGCCGGAATCCAGCAGTGCCAGCCAACGGGCAGCGGCACGCACGGCCTTGCGGGTTTCGGCGCTAGGTTGGGTCATTGCAGATCGGCCAACAGGCAATGCTCGTAAGCCTGCGCCATGTAACGTTTGACCGAGCGCTCGCACACACCCAGCCGCTTGCCGATTTCGGCATAGCCCAGGCCTTCCAGCTGGCTCCAGAGAAACGCCCTGCGCACCGGCGGCTTCAGGCCGTCGAGCAGTTCATCCAGTGCTTGCAGGGTTTCCAGCACGATCCAGCGCTGCTCGGGCGACGGTACATGCTGCTCAGGCAACTGCGCCAAGGCATCCATGTAGGCCTGCTCCAGGCTGCGGCGCTGGTGGAAGTTGCTGAGCAGGCGCTTGCCCACGGTAAGCAGGTAGGCGCGTGGCTCGCGGATGTCTGCCAGCGGCTGAGCACTGGCCAGCACCCGCAGGAACGTATCCTGGCTGAGGTCGGCGGCATCCCAGGCATTGCCCATGCGCCGGCGCAGCCAGCTTTCCAGCCAGCTGCGATGCTCCCGATACAGGGCAGGCAGGCTAGGCTCTTGTGGCGGCGCGGCGTCGATCATGGGAAGGCCCTGCGGCGGCGTAAATAGGATTAATTCTAATTTACATCGCGCCGCAGTTCCAAGTGCTTTGTTGCCGGTCAGGCGATAGCAGCGTCCACCAGCACCTGCGCTTCCTGCACCAGACGCTGCAGGTGGGCTTCGTCGATGAAGCTTTCGGCGTAGATCTTGTAGATGTCTTCGGTGCCTGACGGGCGTGCGGCGAACCAACCGTTGGCAGTCATCACCTTCAGCCCGCCAATCGCCTGGCCATTACCTGGGGCGTGGCTGAGGATCTGCACGATCGGCTCACCGGCCAGCTCGGTGGATTTCACCTGCTCCGGTGCCAGCTTGCTCAGCAGCGCCTTCTGCCGCGCATCGGCCTTGGCCTCGACGCGGGTGGCATAGGGTTTGCCCAGTGCCTCGGTCAGGTCGGCATAGGCCTGGCTAGGGTTGCGCCCGGTGCGGGCGGTCATCTCGGCAGCCAGCAGCGCGGGGATCAGGCCGTCCTTGTCGGTGGCCCACACCGAGCCATCGCGGCGCAGGAACGATGCCCCTGCACTTTCTTCGCCACCAAAACCGAGTGTGCCGTCGAACAGGCCTTGGGCAAAGAACTTGAAGCCCACCGGCACTTCATACAGCTCGCGGCCCAGGCGCTGGGTAACCCGATCGATCAGGCCGCTGGACACCACGGTCTTGCCCACGGCGGCATCGCTGCGCCATTGCGGGCGATGGCGGTACAGGTAATCGATGGCCACGGCCAGGTAGTTGTTCGGCTGCAGCAGGCCATCGGCCGTGACGATGCCATGGCGATCGTGGTCCGGGTCGCAGGCGAACGCCACGTCGAAGCGGTCGCGCAGGCCGATCAGGCCCTGCATCGCATACGGCGAGGATGGGTCCATGCGGATCTGGCCATCCCAGTCGACGGTCATGAAGCGGAAGGTCGGGTCGACCTCGGTATTCACCACTTCCAGGTCGAGTTGGTAATGCTTGGCGATCGCCGACCAGTAACGCACCCCTGCCCCACCCAGGGGGTCTACGCCCAAGCGCAGCTTGGCAGCACGGATGACGTCGAAGTCGATGACGTTTTCCAGGTCGGCCACATAGTGGCTGACGTAGTCATGGCGCTGGGTGGTGGCCGCCTGCAGGGCCTGGGCATGGTCCATGCGCTTGACGCCGGCCAGGTTGGCCGCCAGCAAGTCGTTGGCCTTGGCTTCGATCCACTTGGTCACGTCGCTGTCGGCCGGGCCGCCATTGGGCGGGTTGTACTTGAAGCCACCGCTTTGCGGCGGGTTGTGCGACGGGGTGATGACGATGCCGTCGGCCAGGCCCTGGGTACGGCCACGGTTATGGCAGAGGATGGCGTGCGACACGGCCGGGGTTGGCGTGTATTCGTCATCCTTGGACAGCATGACATGCACGCCGTTGGCGGCCAGCACTTCCAGGGCGCTGGCGGCGGCAGGGGCCGACAGGGCGTGAGTGTCGGCGCCGATGAACAGCGGGCCATCGATGCCCTTTTCCTTGCGGTACAGGCAGATCGCCTGGGTGATGGCCAGGACGTGGTACTCGTTGAAACTCAATTCAAGCGAAGTGCCGCGGTGCCCCGAGGTGCCGAAGGCCACCCGCTGGGCCGCCACGGCGGCGTCTGGGCGGCCGGTGTAGTAGGCGGTGAGCAGCCGGGGAATATCGACCAGCACGCTGGCTGGTGCCGGCTTGCCTGCCAAAGGACTGAGCTTCATGCAAAAACCTCGAGATCAACGGATGTTGGTGTTGGAACGTGCAGTGTACTGAGAGTTGCAAGGGTGTGCGATGGGCGCCAGCAAACAACACCGGCGTTGCCGCCGGCCACCCTGCCGCTGGCGGCCTGAAGCGCCCGGTGACCTGCCACCGGGTTGGCCACGACAGGCTAGAGTGATAGCCATATCGACCGAGAAAGAGGCCCCATGGCTTTCCACCGCCTGACCCGTACACACCCCCGCCTGAGCATCGCCGCCGTGGTCGGCCTGCTGGGCGGCTGGCTGATACCCGCTGGCGACAGCGTGCAGCATATTCTCGCTGGCTGGAACCTGGGGGTCTGGCTGTATCTGCTGCTGGTGCTGTACCTGAGCTGCAGCGCCAACCCGGAGAAAGTCCGCCAGGTGGCCCGCATCGAAGATGAAAATGCCGGCCTGGTGCTGCTGACGGTGTGCATTGCCGCCATCGCCAGCCTGGCCGCAGTGACGCTGCAACTGGTGTCCAGCCGCGGCCTGCAGGGCAGCGCCCAGGCCCTGCACTACCTGTACACCGGCCTGACGGTAGCGGGGTCCTGGTTGATGATCGGTTGCATCTTCAGCCTGCACTATGCGCGGTTGTTCTACACCGGGCGGCAGCATGAACCCCCCCTGCGATTTGCCGATGGCGAACGCAACCCCGACTACTGGGACTTCCACTACTTCTCGTTCACCATCAGCGTGGCCGTGCAGACCTCCGACGTGGGAGTGGCCGGGCGTGGCTTGCGCCGGGTAGTGCTGGCGCATTCATTGGTGGGGTTCGTGTTCAACACGGCGATCCTGGGGTTCACCATCAACATCGCAGCCGGTTTGCTGGGTTGAGCACGCCGTTCGTCTGAAAGCCAGGGGCCAGGGCCGACAGTGCAACCCGCATGAAAGGTGCGCCGGGGCGCACATCCAACAGGCGAAAACGTTTGCCCCGAGGGCTTTGGCACTGCGCCGGCGGGGCCGCAGATGTGACCGTTGTCATGCATCAATACATTTGTCATGTTCGCCGCTGAGAATCGCGCATTGCAGGTGCTATGTTTACTTACCCGGCGGCCGCATCGATGTGGCCACCCGCCCACTACGTCCAGGCACGGACCAGGAGGCTGGCATGAACAAGATGACGTTCCCCAACGCCTGCCAGGTGATGCGCTGGCATTTCCACCCGCTGGGCTTCGAAGCCAGCATGGATGCGCCACGCAGCATGGTCGCGCGGTTGTTCGACCGGGCCACCGGAGAAACCGTGCTGGCGATTGCCGGCATCCCGTGTGCGGCAATCATGGCCGCCGCCGATGTCGAACGCATCATCGAGGCCGTCGAGGCCGAGATGGATGCCTTCGCCCCCGCCTTTACCTTGCGCGACGCCGGTTAACCGGCTGCCAGGGCCCCCGGGCCCATCGCTTGCAGCTTGCTCAGAAATTGCTCGGCCGGTACGGGTTGCCCCAACAGGTAGCCCTGCAGCGAGTCACAGCCCAGGCGGGTCAGGAACGCCCGCTGCCGGTCAGTTTCTACCCCTTCGGCGACGATTCGCAGCCCCAGTGCCTGGCCTAGCGCGACAATCGCCGACACGATCGCGGCGTCATCGCTGTCCTGTTCCAGTTCACGCACAAAGCCCCGGTCGATCTTCAATTCGTTGGCGGGCAGGCGCTTGAGGTACATCAGGCTGGAATAACCGGTACCGAAATCATCAATGGATAGGTCCACGCCCATGTCGGACAAGCGCTGCAGCACCGTGAGGCTGGCATCGGCGTCATGCATGGCGGTGGTTTCGGTAATTTCCAGGGTCAGGCAGTTGGCTGGCAGGCCATTGTGCTGCAACGCCTGGGCCACGCTGTCGACCAGCCCGCAATGGCTGAACTGGATAGCCGACAGGTTGACCGCCATGCGCCACTGATGATGGCCTTGGTCCAGCCAGAGACGCATCTGCCGGCAGGCTTCGTTGAGCACCCATTCGGCAATCGGGATGATCAGGCCGGTTTTTTCTGCCAGCGCGATGAAGCGGTCAGGCATCAGCAACCCCTGCTGCGGGTGCTCCCAGCGCAACAAGGCTTCGGCACCGATGGGCTGGCAAGCCTGGGCGTCGAACTTGGGCTGGTAGTGCAAGCGGAACTGGCGCTGTGCCACGGCCTGACGCAAGTCCTGCAACAGCTGCAACTGCTGGCGGGCGTTGCTGTTCATCGACACGTCGAAGAACCTGTAGCCATTCTTGCCGGCGCTCTTGGCGTGGTACATGGCCGCGTCGGCATTGCGCAGCAGCTCGTGCTGGTCCTGGCCATTGCCCGGGTAAAGGACGATACCCAGGCTGGCCGACAACTGCAGGTCGTGCTCGGCCACCCGGAATGGCCGTGACACCAGGTTGACCTGCTTGACCGCCACGTCCATGGCATCGTCGGGTTCCTGCAACTGCACCAGCAGCACGAACTCATCGCCACCGATCCGTGCCAGGGTGTCCTGGCTGTGCAGGTGGCCGCGCAGGCGGGCGGCCACGGCCTTGAGCAGCAGGTCGCCAATGTGGTGGCCAAACGCATCGTTGACCGGTTTGAAACCGTCCAGGTCGATGAACATCAGGGCAAAACAGCCGCCCTGCTCCGCCACCCTGGCGATCGCCTGCTCGATGCGGTCGGCCAGCAAGGTGCGGTTGGGCAGGTCTGTCAGGGTGTCGTGCAGGGCCAGCTGGGTCAGTTCCTGGTTGGCCAAGGTCAGCGAACGGGCCAGCTCTGCGGTGCGCACCTCCAGGCGCGCGTCCAGCACCGAGGTCAACAAGGCTACCGCCAACACGGACAAGGTGGTGATAAGCACCAGGTAGACCAGGCCATCGCCTTGCAGGCCACCGCCCGCCAGCGCCCCGCAGAAGCTGCCATCCGGGAAGTTCGCCGCTGCCATGCCGGTGTAGTGCATGCCCACGATGGCCAAGCCCATTACCACTGCTGCCAGGCCGCGAATCTGCCGCACATAGGGTGTGTGCGCACGCAGGCGGAAGGCGATCCACAATGCCGCCGCCGAGGCACCGACCGCGATCAGCAGCGAGGCGCCGAACAGTGTCGGGTCATAATCGATGCCTGGCAGCATGCGCATCGCCGCCATGCCGGTGTAGTGCATGCAGGCAATGCCTGCACCCATGATCAGCGCGCCAAACGCCAATTGCAGCCCTGGCAGGCTTGGCTGGCTGACCAGCCACAAGGCAAAGCCCGATGAAAGCACGGCGATCAACAGCGAGAACGCGGTCAGGCCCAGGTCGTACCCCAGGTCGATGGGCAGGCTGAAGGCGAGCATGCCCACGAAGTGCATGGACCAGACGCCCATCCCCATGGCCAGTGCGCCACCGAACATCCACAAGTGCGCAGCCCGGCCCTTGGCCGTGGCGATGCGGCCGGCCAGGTCAAGGGCGGTATAGGACGCCAGGATCGCCACGCACAGCGAAATCAACACCAGCGAAGAGGAGTAGCTACCGGTCAGCATGGGGGTTTCCAGCACTGGGACGGGAGTCCCGGAAAAAGCTGACGATTGTACTCAAGCTTTGGCGAAACGCACGGGGTTTTTGCGAATGGAAATGGATCCAAAAAAGCCCGTAGCGGGTTTGCCAACGGAGCCGGTGCCGCGGCGGGTGGCAACGGCTTTGCGGGTGTTTGCGGCTAACCTTGCAAGGCGCGCGGGCGGTGGCTGCGTTCCTCGGCTTGCGGCGCCGTCGCCGCCTGCAGATGGAAGTCGAAGGCCAGCTCGGCAAAGCGCCCACCCTGCACGCCACGGTCATGCGCTGCCGCGGCATCCTCGACAAAGCGCAGCTCGCCGATCAACCCGTCACGGGTGGCATAGGCGAAGTCATCCCACAGATACCGGTCGCCGGCAAAATTGATCTGGGTGGTCAGGTACCGGTGCCCAGGTGCCGAAATGAAGAAGTGCACGTGCGCCGGGCGCTGGCCGTGACGACCGAGCTGGTCCAGGCACTCCTGGGTAGGCCCCTGTGGGTCGCAGCCGTAGCCCGACGGCACGATCGAGCGCGCCCGGTAGCGGCCCTCGGGATCGGTGACGATGCGGCGGCGCAGGTTGTACGCGGACTGGCTCGAATCGAAGTACGAGTACGTGCCTTGGGTGTTGGCGTGCCACAGGTCGACGGTCGCGCCCGCCAACGGCCGGCCGTCGGCAGCAAAGACCTGGCCGTGCAGGAACATCACCACCCCGGGGTCGGTGCCGTCATCCAAGCGCGCCTCCCCTTCTGCCAGCGGGGCACCGGCAACGTACAGCGGCCCTTCGATGGTGCGCGGGGTCCCCCCGCTTTCGATCGACTCATCGGCCATGATCGGTGCCGGGCTGCGCTGGTTCAGGCGCACCTGGCCAGCGCGGTTGATGCGCGAAATCGGCTGCTCGATCAGGTCGATGCCGTTGTCGCCCAGTACCTGGCATGCCCGCAGCGCCTGGGACTCGTCCCAGTACTGGTTGACGTCGACCCGCACGCTGGCGCTGTCGCCCAGTTCGCGCTTGATCGCCACCACATGCCTGAGGTCCTGGTCCACCGGGTTGGCACCGATCTTCAGCTTGAACACCCGGTGGCGGCGTATTTCCAGCATGTGCTGGGCTTCGGCGATATCACGCGCAGTGTCGCCGCTGGCCAGGGTCCAGGCCACCTCCAGGCTGTCGCGTACACGGCCACCCAGCAGTTCGCTGACCGGCAGGCCCAGGCGCTTGCCCTGGGCGTCGAGCAACGCGCTTTCGAGCCCGGACTTGGCAAAGGTGTTGCCTTTGGCCAATTTGTCCAGCTTGAGCATGGCCGCGTTGATGTTGTCTGCCGGCAGGCCGAGCAGCGCCGGGGCCAGGTACGCGTCGATGTTGGCCTTGATACCCTCGGGGCTTTCGTAGCCATAGGCCAGGCCGCCAATGGTGGTGGCCTCGCCCAGGCCTTCCACGCCATCGCTGCAGCGCACGCGCAATACCACCAGGGTCTGCTGCTGCAGGGTGTGCATTGCCAGCTTGTGCGGGCGAATGGTGGGCAGGTCGACGATGACTGCCTCGATACGTTCAATCAGCGCGCTTGTCATTGTTGCCAGGTCTCGTCAGGTCGGGAGGGCGAAGGCCAGCCCGGATGGTGCATGTGCTTGCTTGTGCGAAGATTGCGCGAGACCCTGCGCAGCGTCCAATATCATGTGAATCTCTCACCATACCCTGGAGGTCTGATGGAGCTACGCCACCTGCGCTACTTCAAGGTCCTGGCAGAAACCTTGAACTTCACCCGCGCCGCTGAGCTGCTGCACATTGCCCAGCCACCGCTGAGCCGGCAGATCAGCCAGCTCGAAGACGAGCTCGGCACCCTGTTGGTCGCGCGCGAACGCCCGCTGCGGCTGACCGATGCAGGCCGTTTTTTCTATGAGCAAACCTGCACCGTGCTGCAGCAGTTGCAGAGCATCAACGACAACACCCGGCGTATCGGCCAGGGCCAGCGCCAGTGGCTGGGCATCGGTTTTGCCCCCTCCACCCTGTACACCGTGCTGCCCGACTTGATCCGCGAGCTGCGCCAGGACAGCGACCTGGAGCTGGGCCTGAGCGAAATGACCACGCTGCAGCAGGTGCAAGCCCTGAAAAGCGGGCGTATCGACATTGCCTTTGGCCGCATCCGCATCGACGATCCGGCCATTGAGCAGCAGGTACTGTGCGAGGACCCGCTGGTAGCGGTGCTACCCAAGGGCCACCCGCTGTCTGGCAGCCCATTGAGCCTGGCGCAACTGGCGGCGGAGGCGTTCATCCTTTACCCGGCCAACCCTCGGCCCAGTTATGCCGACCATGTGCTGGCGCTGTTTGCCCAGCACGGCATGAGCATCCGGGTCAGCCAGTGGGCCAATGAGTTGCAGACAGCGATCGGCCTGGTGGCAGTAGGTGTCGGTATCACCCTGGTGCCGGCATCGGTGCAGCAGCAGCACCGCACCGACATTGAATACGTGGGCCTGCTGGACAGCAGCGCGGTCAGCCCGATCATTCTCAGCCGCCGCCAGGGGGATATCAGCCCGATGGTGCAGCGATGCCTGGCCTTGCTCGAGCGACAGGCTGGCTGAGGCGAGTGCTGCAACGGCATAGGTAGCGATGCGTTGCATGGGCTGTGCATGTACCGGGAGGTCTATGTGGCAGGCAAAGGGGATGCTGAGGCCTGAAATGCCTAGTACCCGGTCATTTCCAGGTACCCACGGCCACCGGCACTGCCGCTCAAGCGCACCGGCCCTTCCCAATACGGGAAGCGCGTCTGCATCCACGCCTGCGGCTGAACAGCATCGACCTGCACATCCACCCCGTGCTCAGGCACCTGCACCCGCCAGCGGGTCGGCAGCTGCTTGCCATTGCCCTGTGGGGCCCAGGCCAACGGCTGCAAGCGGATCTGTGCCGGCAACAGCGCTAGCCCCTGGCCCTGCGGGTCGATCCAGGTGCCGGCGCGATACGCCTCCCCGTGCGCTTCGCGCACCTGGAACAGCATCAGCTTGGCGCCGCTGTCCAGGTGCAGCGAGAACCAGTCCCAGCCCGTTTGCCCGGCGGCCAGCGGCTGGCTGCTCCATTCCCGGTCCAGCCAGGCCTGGCCAGTCACCGCGATGCACAGGCCGTCGCGCTCGACCTCGCCGCGCACCCGGTAGAACGGCTGGCTGTAGTAGTAAGAAGCCTGGCCCTTGCCCGACTTTTCGCTGTAGCCCTGCTGGCCGTGCAGCACCAGAGGCCGCTCGCTGCGCAACTGCAGGTCGTAGCGAAAACCTTTGCCAGCGGCCGTCATGCGCAGGTTGTCGATACCGCCCGGCCCCTGCAGCGACCAATCGTCGATCCACGCCCGAAACGGCTGGGCCTGCACACCCGCCTGGCCAATCCCGCCACGGGCCAGGGTTTCAGCTGACCGATGGCCGCCGGGGCCGGTCAACGCGGCGTGGCCCATCCACAGGTTCGGGCTCTGCCAATCGCCGGTCTCCGGGCCGGGGCGCAGGGCCGAGCGGAACAGCGTCCACTGCGCGCCCCAGTCACGCCCTTGGGTGTCTTTGAGGTTGGCGGTGACGTACCACCACTCGATGCGGAAACCATCGTGGGCCGCATGGTCCCGTGGGAATTCCAGGCGATGGCCGCGGGTGACCTGGCTGAACCCGCCTGCCGGCTGGCCGAGGCCGGCATAGCTTTGCGGTGCCGGCTGATCACAGCCGCACAACAGGCTGCAGAGCAACAGCCAGGCTCTACGTTTCATCGGCAAACGGCCTCAACAGTTCGCGCGGCTGACGCCGGGCCAGTTGCCAGAGTGGCCAGGCGCTGGCCAACAGGCTGGTGAGCAGGCCCAGCAGGGCCAGTTGCAGCAACTGGGCGGGAAACACATGCAGCGGCAAACGCCAGCCGAATGCCTGAACATTCACCACCGCGACCAGGCACCAGGCCAGCAACAGGCCCAACGGCAGCGCCAACAGCACGGTGAGGCTGCTGAGCAGCAGTGCCTGGCCAAGGCTCAGCCACACCAGCTGGGTACGCCGTACCCCCAAGGCCCATAGCGGCGCCAGCTGGCGCAGACGGGACTGGCCCAAGGTCAGCAGGTTGATGAACAGCGCCACGCCGGCCACGCCCAGGGTCAGGCTGTTGAGCGCGGCGGTGGCGGCGAAGGTGCGGTTGAATACCTCGGTCGACCACCGCTTCAACTGCACCTGCTGCACGACCCGGCTGTCGTCGAGGTGAAAGCGCTGTTGCAACGCGGCTTTCAAGGCGGTCCCCTGGGGGTCGAGCAGGTCGACGCTCAAGCCTGTCAACGCAGCATCCGGCCAATGCGCGCGCAGCAATTGGGCATTCACCAGCATTTGGCCCTTGGGGTTGCCATAGTCGGCGTACAGGCCAACGACGAGCAGGCGGCGAGACGGGTCCGTGGGCAGTTTCAGGTGGTCCCCCAGGTGCAAACGCAACCGCCGCGCCAGCTGCTCACTGAGCATCACGGCCTGCCCCTCGGCCAATAGCTGCCAGGCCTGCGGCTGCTGTTCCAGCAACGGCCACCGGCTGTGATAAACGGGGTGGTCGACAATGCCCTGCACCTGGACCGGCCAGCCTTGCACCTGCGTTTCGACGCGCCAGCCAGGCAAAACCACCCGCACGGCAGGTTGCTGCCCCAGCCACTGGGCTATCTGCAGGCCTTGCGCGGTATCGCTTGGGCTCACGTACAGGTCGGCGGACAAGCGCTGGTCCAGCCAGCCGACAAAGGTTTTGCGAAAGCCCTCGGTCATGCTGCCCACACCCACGCTGGCAGCCAGCGCCAGCAGCAAGGCCATCAGCGCCAGGCTCAAGGCAGGCAACTGCTGGCGGCTGTCGGCGACGAACCACTGGGCCAACGGCCGCTGACAACGGCGCGCCAACCAGGCCAGCACCCTGTCGAGCCAGGCTGGCAACGCCAATGCCGCCCCCAGCAGCAGCGCCGCCAGCATACCGAAGGCGCTGGGCAGGCTGTCACCGAACACCCCACAAGCTGACGCCAGCACCAGCAACAGGCCCGCTACCCAAGCCTGACGCCTCAGCCACGGCCCCTGTGCCAGGCGCCATGCTTGCGGCTGCGCCAACGCCAGCAAGGGCAAGCGCGCGGCGCGCAGGATGCTGCCCAGCCCGGCCAGCAGTGCACCGAGCACGCTCACCAGCACGCCCCATAACCACCACTGCGCAGGCAGGTTCAACGTGCCTGCGACCTGCGCGCCATACAGGCCGCGCAGGCTGGCGGCGACATCGGGCAGCAACCAGGCCGCCACCGCATAGCCACTGGCAACCCCGGCCAGCCCGCCGAGCACTGCGAACAGCCCCAGCTCCAGCCCCAGGGCACACAGCAGGGTAGCCAGGCTGACACCACAGGCGCGCAGGTTGCGAATCAGCCCGCGCCGCTGTTCCAATGCCAGGCCAATCGCGGCATGGGCAATGAACAGGCCGACGACGAAGGCCAACAGGCCTAGCGCAGTGAGGTTGAGGTGGAAGCTGTCGGTCAGGCGCTGCAAACCGCCATCATCCTGCCGGGGTTGCACGACAAGGTCAGCCGCAATCTCGGCAGGCAAAGGCCCCGGGCTTGCCGCTACCAGCAGGCGTGACAACTGCCGCGGTGCCTGCAGCAAGGCCTGCGCGTGGCCGATATCGACCACGATCACCCCGGGGGCCAGCTCGGCTTGCACCAGCAACGGTGGCAGCGGTTGCCCATCGCGGTCGTGGGCCACCTGCCCTGCGGTCATGTTCAACAGGCGCAAGGTGTCTGGCCCGACCCAGGCCTGCCCGGGCACGCCGATGAACGCCTGCAGGTCGAACGCCTGGGGCTGCACCCCGGCAATACTGCTGGCCGCCGGCAGGCTCAATGGCTCGATGCCGATCAGGCGCACACTGCGCCCGGGCTCGCCTGGCAGGCGCAGGCGCCCCTCCAGCACCGGCGACACCGCCCAACCCAGCCTGCGCAGTTGCACGTACAGCGCCTGGTCAAAGCGTTCGCCGTGGCGTGGCAGCAGTTGCGTCTGCAGCGGCCCGGCCAGCACCGCACTGGCCCTGGCGTAGTCGCTGCGTGCCTGGCTGTTCAAGGCCTGCACCCCGGTCCATAACGCCGTGGCCAGCCACAGCCCGGTGAAGATGCTGAAAAACTGCACGCGGTGGCGCCGCCAGTGGCTGAGCAATGCCAACAGGGCCAGCGACAGCAGCCTCATGCGCCCTGCCCGCTGCGCACACGGCCACCCTGCAGGTAGCAACGTTGCTGCAGCCGCGCCGCCAGCCGAGGGCTGTGGGTGACCATCAGCAGGCCACTGCCAGCCTCGCTGACCAGTTGCAGCAACAGGCTCAGCACTTCGTCGCTGGTGGCTTCGTCAAGGCTGCCGGTGGGTTCGTCAGCCAATAACCAGGCCGGGCGCCCAGCCAATGCGCGGCCGATGGCCACGCGTTGCTGCTGGCCGCCCGACAGTTGTTCAGGGTAACGCCCGAGCAGGTCAGCCAGGCCCAGGCGTTGAGCCAGGTGGGCGCCCCATTCGGGATCGTGCCGGTTGGCCAGCCGGGCCTGGAATGCCAGGTTGCTGCCCACGTCCAGGCTGCTGATCAGGTTGTACTGCTGGAACACCAGGCCAATCCCCTGTCGCCGCCACAGTGCCAGGGACGCCTCCGAGCGGCTGTCCAGGGCACTGCCGTCAATCAGGATGCGCCCGCTGTCGGCACGGTCCAGGCCGGCCACCAGGTGCAGCAAGGTGCTCTTGCCACTGCCAGACTCGCCCATCAAGGCCAGGCTGCTGGCGCGCGGCAGGCACAGGTCGACACCCTGCAACACCGGCAACGGCCCTTGGGGGGTGGCAAATGATTTGTGCAGGTTTTCGATGGCCAGCATCGGGGGGGCCTTGGGGTATCGGGTGACTATCCAGTAATAGCAGGTCACGGACACATAGGAGAGACGCGCCCATCAATGGATCCACAGGCGATTCGATAATCGCACAAATAGCACTACTCATTACCTAAAGTCAGATTGACCACGGACGGGCATATGGCTCTAATGGATCCATTACAAAAAAACAAAACCTGGAGAGCCTTCATGTACCCGAAAAACACCTGGTACGTTGCCTGCACCCCTGACGAAATTGCCGACAAGCCCCTGGGCCGACAGATCTGCGGCGAAAAAATCGTGTTTTACCGTGGCCAGCAGAACCGCGTAGCCGCTGTCGAGGATTTCTGCCCGCACCGAGGGGCGCCGTTATCCCTCGGCTACGTGGAGGACGGCAACCTGGTCTGCGGCTATCACGGCCTGGTCATGGGCTGCGACGGCAAGACGGTGTCGATGCCTGGCCAGCGGGTTCGCGGCTTTCCGTGCAACAAGGCGTTTGCCGTTGTGGAGCGCCATGGCTTCATCTGGGTCTGGCCTGGCGACCAGGCGCAAGCCGACCCAGCGCTTATCCCGCACCTGGAATGGGCAGACAATGAAGAGTGGGCCTACGGCGGAGGGCTGTTCCACATTGGCTGCGACTATCGCCTGATGATCGACAACCTTATGGACCTGACTCACGAAACCTACGTGCATGCCTCCAGCATCGGCCAGAAGGAAATCGACGAAGCGCCGCCCGTCACCACCGTCACCGGCGACGAGGTGGTCACCGCCCGGCACATGGAAAACATCATGGCCCCGCCCTTCTGGCGCATGGCCCTGCGCGGCAACGGCCTGGCCGACGATGTGCCGGTGGACCGCTGGCAGATCTGCCGCTTCACCCCACCCAGCCACGTCCTGATCGAAGTGGGTGTGGCACATGCCGGCAAGGGTGGCTACCACGCTGCAGCGCAGCACAAGGCCGCGAGCATCGTGGTCGACTTAATCACCCCGGAAAGCGACACCTCGATCTGGTACTTCTGGGGCATGGCGCGCAATTTTGCCGCGCACGACCAGAACCTGACCGCCGACATCCGCGAGGGCCAGGGCAAGATTTTCAGCGAGGACCTGGAAATGCTCGAGCGCCAGCAACAAAACCTGCTGGCCAACCCTGGGCGCAACCTGCTGAAGCTGAACATCGATGCCGGTGGCGTGCAATCGCGCAAGGTGCTGGAGCGGGTCATCGCCAAAGAGCGTGCAGCACAGCCGCAACTGATCGCCACCAGCGCCACCCCTGCCTGAGGAGCCACCGACATGATCGATGCCATCGTGGTATCCCGTAACGATGAAGCGCAGGGTATCTGCAGTTTCGAGCTGGCCTCGGCAGATGGCAGCCTGCTGCCGGCATTCAGCGCCGGGGCCCACATTGACGTGCACCTGCCCGATGGCCTGGTGCGCCAGTATTCGCTATGCAACCACCCGCAAGAGCGCCACCGCTACCTGATCGGCGTACTCCATGACCCGGCTTCGCGGGGCGGCTCACGCAGCCTGCACGAGCAGGTGCAGGTCGGCGCGCGGCTGCAGATCAGTGCACCGCGCAACCTGTTCCCGCTGGCCGATGGGGCGCGGCGCAGCCTGCTGTTTGCCGGCGGCATCGGCATTACCCCGATCCTGTGCATGGCCGAGCAGTTGGCCCACAGTGGCCACGATTTCGAGCTGCACTACTGCGCCCGCTCCAGTGAGCGTGCCGCATTCGTCGGGCGTATCCGCAACGCGCCCTTTGCCGACCGCTTGTTCGTGCATTTTGACCAGCAGCCGGAAACGGCGCTGGACGCTCGCCAGGTGCTGGGCAACCCGCAAGCTGACGTGCACCTGTATGTGTGCGGGCCGGGCGGGTTCATGCAGCATGTGCTGGGCAGCGCCAGGGAGCTGGGCTGGCAGGAGGCCAACCTGCACCGCGAGTATTTCGCAGCCGCACCCGTGGACGCCAGCAACGACGGCAGCTTCTCGGTACAGGTCAACAGCACCGGCCAAGTGTTCGAGGTGCCAGCCGACCAGACCGTGGTACAGGTACTGGAGCAAAACGGCATCGAGATCGCCATGTCGTGCGAGCAAGGTATTTGCGGCACGTGCCTGACCCGCGTACTGCAGGGCACGCCAGACCACCGCGACCTGTTCCTGACCGAAGAGGAACAAGCCCTCAACGATCAGTTCACGCCTTGCTGCTCGCGCGCGAAAACACCGTTACTGGTGCTGGATATCTGAAGCGGCCAGCGCACTGGGAAGGATCACCTGCATGCCGGTGCCCGAGGCGTTTGCGCCGAAGGTTTCGGCATAGCGCAAGGTTGCATTGGCATGCTCGCGCATGATCGCTTCGGCGCGGGCACCCTGGCGGTTGACCAGGGCATCGAACACGGCATGGTGCTGCATGTGGGCGAAGTTGAAGCGCCGGTATTCACGGGCCAGGTCGTGGCGGTCTACCGCCAGCGCCGTGACCGAGGCGAATGGCAGGTGGTCGTTGCGCGCCAGCGCCACGGTAATGGCCGGGTTGTGGCTGGCTTCGATGATCACCTGATGAAAGCGCATGTTCAGATCGTGGTAGGCCTGCAGGTCTTCTTCGGTTACGAAGCCCTTGTCGAACAGCTGGTCGCCCTCTATCAGGCACTGCTGCAGTGCCGCACGGGCCGGCGCGGCCAAGCCGCGCTCGGCAGCCTGGCGGGCGGCCAGGCCTTCGAGCACACCGCGCACCTCGACTGCACCGGCAATGTCATCGGCGCTCACCGAACGCACTTGAAAGCCCCGGCCGCCGAAGCGGACCAGCAGGCCTTCCTGTTCGAGCGTGCGAAAGGCCATGCGCACCGGCATGCGTGAAACGCCGAACAGTTCGGCAGTGGGAACTTCCATCAGGCGCTCGCCGGCCGCCAGCTCGCCTGAGGCGATCATCTTGCGCAACGCGACCAGCACCATTTGACCGGGCTTGCTCATCCAGGCAACTTCCAGGGAAACTAGCCGGCATCTTAGCGCAAGCCGGGCTCGAGTAGTCAGTGGCTCAGCGCATCGCTGACCGCCACTGGGGCCGGCCTGGGTGCGCGCAGCAGTAGCAGGCACCCCGCCGCCAGCACGAACACACTGGCAAACACCCCATACAAGTTCAGCGGCTGCCAGCCGCCATCGAGCAGCACACCCGCCACGGTGGGCGACACAATGGCGCCCATACGCCCGATGCAGATGCCCCACCCCACGCCGGTGGCGCGCACCGATGCGTCGTAGACCACCGGCGACAAGGCATACAAGCCGGCCACGCAGCCGTTGGCGAACAGCCCGATCAACAGGCCCAGGGCCAATGCCGCGCTAGCCGAGGCGCCGTTGGCCACGAACAGCACCAGCACGCGGGTAAGCGGCCAGCGCGAGGCCAGCCCGCCGATCAGCGCCGCGCCGAGGATGCCGCCCACGCTCAACAGAACACCGCCCGTAATGCCTTGCTGCGCGGACAGCCCGGCAGCCATCAGCAGCTTCGGGGTCCAGCTCATGACGAAGTAGAAACCGAACATGACCAGGAAGAACAGCAGCCAGATCACCAGCGTGGTCCGGCGCATGGCCGGCGCCAACAGTTGCCGGAAACCGCTGGCACTGCCCGGCACCCTGGCCGCAAGCGCTGGCAGCTGCGCCAGTGCCGGGTGGCCTAGCCTTGCCGCCAAGCGATTGACCCGCACCAGGGCGTTGGCGGGCCGGCGTGCCAGCAGAAAGTCCAGCGACTCCGGCAACCACAACCACACCAGCGGTAACACGCAGACGGTGACGATACCGCCGAACAGAAACACCGACCGCCAACCCCACTGCCCCAGCAGCCACACCGCCAGCAAACCGCCCAGGGTTGCCCCCAGGGCATAGCCGGTGGACTGCAGGCTGACCGCCAGGCCGCGCCAGCGTTTGCTGGCATATTCGCTGACAATGACGAATCCAGGGGCTAACGCAAGCACGGCTCAGGCCGGTGATGACATTCTGATCAGCCCAAAAACCAAAAATTTAAATCTTAATTATCAGTACTTTACATATTCATGATTACCGTTAATTCGCGTTCGTTTATCGAACAGATTCAGTACATGGATCCATATCGATCACGGCATTACCGCATAGGCCTGTCATCGCACCCGGCGCCATGAACAAATCTTCATATAGCGCTCCAGCGCCCTGACCATGCGGCGCACAGCGCAAGCCAGGCTACCGCCAGCCACCACCCGGCTTGAGGCTGCCGGGTGGGTTGCGTAGCATCCCCCGCCCGTTCGCGCGCCTGCACATCGACGCGTAACCCGCACAAAAGAGCCCCGAATGCCGCAACCTATCCCCCTCAAGGACCACGAAAAGGAAAAGCACCTGGTCAACCGCCGGCTTCTGGCCTGCGCCGCCCTGGTCTTCAGCCTGTGTGCCGTGCTGGTGGGTCGGCTCTATGTGCTGCAGGTGCTGCAGCACGACCAGCAGAGTGCCGTGTCGGAAAACAACCGCGTGCATGTGCTGCCCATCGCCCCTGAGCGCGGGCTTATCTACGACCGCAACGGCGTGGTGCTGGCCGACAACAAGCCCAGCTTCGACCTGACCATCACCCGCGAGCGGACCGGCGGCAATTCGGCCAAGGTGCTCGACACCCTGACCCAGGTGCTGGGGCTGAACGAGGACGACCGCAAGCAGTTCGACAAGGACCTGCGCCGGGGCCGCAAGCCGTTCGAGCCGGTCACCCTGATAGTGGGGCTGAGCGAAGAGCAGATCGCCCTGGTGGCGGTCAACCAGTTCCGCCTGCCGGGCCTGGAGGTCGAACCACAGTTCATCCGCGAGTACCCGCTGGGCGCGCATTTCGCCCATTCGGTTGGCTACGTGGGGCGTATCAACGAGAAGGAGGCCAAAGTAGTCGACAGCACCGAATACCGGGGCACCCAGTCGATTGGCAAGACCGGCATCGAGCGCTTCTACGAAAGCCAGCTGCATGGCCATGTGGGCTATGAGGAAGTCGAGACCAACGCCCAGGGCCGGGTGATGCGCGTGCTCAACCACAAGGCCCCGACACCCGGGCAGGACATCGTGCTGACGCTGGACGCCCGCCTGCAAGTCGCTGCAGAAAAGGCCCTGGGCGACCGCCGTGGCTCGGTGGTGGTGCTGGACCCGGCCAATGGTGACGTGCTGGCCATGGTCAGCAACCCCAGCTTCGACCCCAACCTGTTCGTCAAGGGCATCAGCTTCAAGCAGTACGCACAATTGCGCGATTCGATCGACCGCCCACTGTTCAACCGCGTGCTGCGCGGCCTGTACGCGCCCGGCTCGACGGTGAAGCCGGAAGTGGCCATCGCCGGCCTCGACAGCGGCGTGATCACCCCCGGCAGCCGGGTGTTCGACCCGGGCTACTACGAGCTGCCCAACTACGCCCACAAGTACCGCAACTGGAACCGCAGCGGTGACGGCTGGGTAGATATGTACACAGCCATCATGCGCTCCAACGACACCTACTTCTACGACCTGGCGCACAAACTGGGCATCGATCGCCTGCACGACTACATGGCGGAGTTCGGCCTGGGCCAGAAGGTGTCGCTGGACATGTTCGAAGAGGCCGCCGGCCTGATGCCTTCTGCCCAATGGAAACGGGCCACCCGGCGCCAGGCCTGGTTCCCTGGCGAAACACTGATCCTTGGCATCGGCCAGGGCTACATGCAGGTCACCCCGTTGCAGCTGGCCCAGGCCACCAGCCTGCTGGCCAGCAAGGGCGTGTGGCACCGCCCGCACCTGGCCATGACCGTAGGCGGCGATGCACCGGTCGACCCCCACCCGATGCCCGACATCGTGCTGCATGACAAGCACGCCTGGGACCAGGTCAGCCAGGGCATGCAGATGGTCATGCACGACCCGCGGGGTATCGCCCGTGCGGCCGCTGCCGGCGCGCAGTACCGGATTGCCGGCAAAAGCGGCACCGCACAGGTGGTGGCGATCAAGCAGGGTGAACGCTACAACCGTGACAAGACACTGGAACGGCACCGCGACAATGCCCTGTTCGTCGGCTTTGCCCCGGCTGACCACCCGGCCGTGGTGGTGGCGGTGATGATCGAGAACGGCGAAGCCGGTGGCCGGGTGGCGGGGCCTGTGGTGCGTGAAGTGATGGACGCCTACCTGCTGGATGAACAGGGGCACCTGAAGCCCGAGTATGCGGGTGCCGTGCCACCGCGCACTACGCCGCATACCTGATGCTGCGCGGGCCTGCTGGCTGAGCGGGCCCGTGCTTCAAGCCCAGAGCAGCCCCGTGCCCTCAGTGCTGCCCACCGGTACGAGGCATCAGCTCGTAGGGGTGCTTCCACCCTGGCATGGCTTGGATGCGTGCCTTCCATGCCTCGATGTGGATGAACTCGGCCAACGCCATACCGGTGTCCTCCGGCATGAACACATACCCCGCCAGCGACAGGTCGGCGATGGTCAACCGCCCGCCCACCATGAACGGGGCCTTCGCCAGATGGGCATCGACAATGCGGTACGCGGCGGTTGCACGCTCGCGCAAGAACTGCGTCACGTCGGTTTCGCCCGTGTTCTTCAGGCAGAACAGGAAACGCAGCGCCGCGTAATAGCTGGTGAACTTATGGTTGTCGAACAGCATCCAGCGCCAGATTTCGCGCTTTTCGTCCGCGTCGCGGGGGCCGAATTGCCCGGTCTGCTGCGCAAGGTACTCCAGAATCAGCGCAGACTGGGTCAAGGACTTGCCAGCGTGCTCCAGCACCGGCACCTCACCCTGTTCATTGACCTCATCGCGCCAGGCTTGCTCGCGGGTCTGGCCGTTGAAGAAATCGACGAACACCGGCTGCCAGTTCTGGCCAGTCAATTGCAGCATCAGCGCGGCCTTGTAGGCGTTGCCGGATTCGGCGAAGCAATGCAGCTTGTAGTCAGGCATGGGCGAACCTTGCGGTGGCTGTGATGAGCGAATGGCAGAGCAGACCACGCGCACCGCGTGGCGGTCAATGCCCGGTACCACCTGCGGGCATGCATTCTGCCAACGAACAACGGAACTACTTTCACACTGATGCTTTCTTAACCTCTGAGTGGTTTATTCCTTGGGCTTCACCCTTCTGGAGAACACGACATGCGCCACCTACTCATCGCACCTGCGCTGCTGCTCCTGCTGCCTGCCGGTGCCGCACTGGCCCGCGTCGATGCGGGCGACGTCGCCACCTCGGCCGGTGTTTCCGCTTCGCTGTATTCCACCTTCAAAGATGACAAACGCATCATTCCTGCCCGCGACGAGCTTTCGGCGTTCGTTGCCAGTGGGGGTGCGATTCGCGGCGCTTATGTCGAAGCCGCACTGGAACAGGCCCGCAAGGACCACCCAGGGCTCCAGGCCGACGACGAAGAGCTGGCCAGGGCCATTCTGTCGCAGGATGACCGCATCGCTGATCGTTGAATCAGACTTGCACCCGCCTCTGCGTGAATCTACCCACGCCGAGGCCGGTGCAGGTTCGGCTCACCCCCAACCATCCATACGCATGGTCGCCCTGACCAGGCGCTGGTCCTCCTGTTCGATCTCCCGCAAACTGTCGCGAATGCCATTGATGTGCTCGCGCGCCGCGCGCTGGGCCTGTTCCGGCAACTGCTCCATCACCGCGTGATACAGGCGTGCATGCTGGCGATCGATCTGACGTTTCTGCGCCGGCCGGCAGTACAGGTTGTTGACCGACGCAAACACTGTGTTAAGGGTCAGATCGCTCAGCGATTGCAGGGTATGTACCAGCACGGGGTTGTGCGAGGCCTCGCTGATCGCCCGATGGAACGCATGATCGCGGTGGGCGTGCTCACGGGCATCAATGGCCTCGACGGCCTGATGCGCGGCCAGCATCTCCTCATAGCGGCGGCGGATCAGCAAGCGGTCCACGTCGGTGGCGCGCAACGCTGCCAGCCGGGCAGATTCGGCCTCCAGCAAAGCGCGCACTTCCAGCAAGTCGAACAATGTGCGCGGCTGTGAGCTGAACAGATGCATCAACGGCGTGTGGCCCGCCTGCCCGGTGAGGTCGGCAACAAAGGAGCCGCGCCCGTGCTCGGTGTCGATGATGCCCCGCCCGCGCAGCACCCGCAGCCCCTCACGCAGTGCAGAGCGCGAGCACCCCAGCTTCTCGACAAGCCGCCGCTCCGAAGGCAATGCCTGGCCCACCTTGAGCACGCCGTCGACAATCAGCCGCTCGACCCGCTCGGCCACCTGGTCGGCCACCTTCGCCCTGCCCTCGTTCGCCATTGCGCACCCTCCTGCTGGTAGGACCACTTGCACACCCGCCTGCAATCTAGCCAAGCCAGGCCACCAACGGCCAGTACCCAGCGGAAAAACTGGTAGGACCAGTGGCGAGCCCACTCGACCCAGACTAGCACCGCGCGCAGGCTGCAAGCGTGACCGCTTTGCCAACAACAATAAAAACCGTTGCCGAGTGAGCTAATGACCATTCTCTACGACGAACGCGTCGATGGTGCGCTGCCCAGCAGTGACCGCGAGGGGCTGTTGCAGGCATTGCAGGCTGCCCTGCCCGACCTGCACGTTTTGCACCGTGAGGAAGACCTCAAGCCCTACGAGTGCGACGGCCTGTCGGCCTACCGCACCGTACCGTTGCTGGTCGTGCTGCCCGAACGCCTGGAACAGGTGCAGGCGCTGCTCAAGCTGTGCCATCAACGCGGCGTACCGGTAGTGGCGCGTGGCGCCGGTACCGGCCTGTCCGGTGGCGCCCTGCCACTGGCCAAGGGCATTCTGCTGGTCATGGCGCGCTTCAACCGCATCCTGGAGGTCAACCCGCAGGGTCGCTTCGCCCGGGTGCAGCCCGGGGTACGCAACCTGGCCATTTCCCAGGCCGCAGCCCCCCATGGCCTGTACTACGCACCTGACCCCTCTTCGCAAATAGCCTGCTCCATCGGCGGCAACGTGGCTGAAAACGCCGGCGGCGTGCACTGTTTGAAGTACGGCCTGACCGTGCACAACCTGCTCAAGGTCGAAATACTCACCGTCGAGGGTGAACGCCTGACCCTTGGCAGCGATGCCCTCGACTGCCCTGGCTTCGACCTGCTGGCGTTGTTCACCGGCTCCGAAGGCATGCTCGGCATCGTCACCGAAGTGACCGTCAAGCTGCTGCCCAAGCCGCAAGTCGCACGGGTGTTGCTGGCCAGCTTCGACAGTGTCGAGGACGCCGGCCGCGCCGTGGCCCAGATCATTGCTGCCGGGATCATTCCCGGCGGCCTGGAGATGATGGACAACCTGGCGATCCGCGCCGCCGAGGACTTCATCCACGCGGGCTACCCGGTGGAGGCGGCAGCCATCCTGCTGTGCGAGCTGGACGGTGTCGAGGCCGATGTGCACGCTGACTGCGAACGGGTCGCGGCCGTGCTGGCGCAAGCCGGCGCCCGCGACGTGCGGCTGGCCTGCGACGAGGCCGAGCGGGTGCGTTTCTGGGCCGGGCGCAAGAACGCCTTCCCGGCCGTGGGGCGCATTTCACCCGACTACTACTGCATGGACGGCACCATCCCACGCCGCGAGCTGCCGCGCGTGCTGAAAGGCATCAGCGACTTGTCCAGCGAATACGGCCTGCGCGTGGCCAATGTGTTCCATGCCGGCGACGGCAACATGCACCCGCTGATCCTGTTCGATGCCAACCTGCCGGGTGAACTGGAGCGCGCCGAGGCTATCGGCGGCAAGATTCTCGAACTGTGCGTGGCCGTGGGCGGCAGCATCACGGGTGAACACGGGGTCGGCCGGGAAAAGATCAACCAGATGTGCGCACAGTTCAACAGCGACGAAATCACCTTGTTCCATGCGGTCAAGGCTGCGTTCGACCCACAAGGCCTGCTCAACCCCGGCAAGAACATCCCCACCTTGCACCGCTGTGCCGAATTCGGCGCGTTGCACGTGCACCACGGGCAACTGCCTTTTCCCGAGCTGGAGCGCTTCTGATGAGCATGGACCACGACGACAGCCAGGCCCTGCTCGAACAGGTGAACCAGGCGCTGAACCAAGGGACGGCACTGCGCATTCAGGGTAGCGGCAGCAAGGCCATGCTCGGCAACCCGGTGGTGGCTGAGGTGCTGGACACCCGCCGCCACCGGGGCATCGTCAGCTACGACCCGACCGAACTGGTGCTGACCGCCCGCGCTGGCACGCCGCTGCGCGAAATCGAGGCAGCGCTGCACCAGGCTGGCCAGATGCTGCCGTGCGAACCGCCCCACCTGGGGCCTGATGCGACGTTGGGTGGCATGGTCGCGGCCGGGTTGTCCGGCCCCAGGCGGCCCTGGGCGGGGTCGGTGCGCGATTACGTACTGGGTACACGCGTGGTTACCGGCCACGGCAAGCTGCTGCGCTTTGGCGGCGAGGTCATGAAGAATGTCGCTGGCTACGATGTGTCGCGCCTGATGGCGGGCAGCTTCGGTTGCCTGGGCTTGTTGACCGAGGTGTCGCTGAAGGTGCTGCCACGCCCGCGCCAGTGCCTGAGCCTGCGGCTGCCGATGGGCCGCCACGAGGCGTTGGCCGAACTGGCCGAATGGGGCCAGCAGCCGCTGCCGATCAGCGCCGCCTGCCACCACGGCGATGCCCTGTACCTGCGCCTGGAAGGCGGCGAGGGTTCGGTGCAATCGGCGCGCCTGCGGCTGGGCGGTGAGGCGCTGGACAGCCGGTTCTGGAACGACCTGCGCGAACAGCGCATGGCCTTTTTCAACGGCCCCGCCCCGCTGTGGCGGTTATCCGTACCCATTGCCTGCGGCGAGCTGGCATTGCCCGGCGAGCAATTGATCGACTGGGGCGGGGCCCAGCGCTGGCTCAAGTCTGACGCAGAGGCGCACAGCATTCGCGAGGCGGTTGCCAGGGTGGGCGGCCACGCGACCGCCTACACCCCCGGTGCGGCCAGCAGCCCGCCACTGCCCGCTGCGCTGATGCGCTACCACCAGGCGCTCAAGCAACAGCTCGACCCCCAGGGGGTATTCAACCCCGGCCGCCTGTACCCGGACCTGTGAGGCCAGACCATGCAAACCAACCTCAGCGAAAGCGCCCGCCGCCTGCCCCGTGCCGACGAAGCCGAAAGCATCCTGCGCGCCTGTGTGCACTGTGGGTTCTGCACCGCCACCTGCCCCACCTACCAGTTGCTGGGTGACGAACTGGATGGCCCGCGCGGCCGCATTTACCTCATCAAGCAGATGCTCGAAGGCGAGCCGGTCAGCGCCAGCACCCAACTGCACCTGGACCGTTGCCTGAGCTGCCGTAACTGCGAGTCCACCTGCCCGTCCGGGGTGCGCTACCACGACCTGCTGGACATTGGCCGCGCCGTGGCCGAGCAGCAGGTGCCGCGACCACTCGGCCAGCGCCTGCTGCGCCAGGGCCTGCGCGCAGTGGTACCACGCCCGGCACTGTTCAAGGCGCTGACCCGCAGCGGCCAGGCCCTGCGAGCGCTGCTACCGGCCACGCTCAAGGGCAAGCTGCCGGCATCGGTGACACCGCCCGGCGAGCGCCCGGCGCCGCGCCATGCCCGCCGGTTGCTGATGCTCGAAGGCTGCGTGCAGGCGGCGTTCTCGCCCAATACCAACGCCGCTGCCACGCGCCTGCTCGACCGGCTGGGGATCAGTGTGCAGCCGATCCGCCAGGCAGGCTGCTGTGGCGCCGTGGACTATCACCTCAACGCCCAGGCGCAGGGCCTGCAGCGTGCAAGGCGCAACATAGACGCCTGGTGGCCCGCCATCGAGGCGGGTGCCGAAGCCATCGTGCAAACGGCCAGTGGCTGCGGCGCGTTCGTGCGCGACTACGGCCATCTGCTGGCAAAGGACCGCCAGTACGCAGCCAAGGCGGCGCGCGTCAGCGCGCTGGCCCGCGACCTGGTGGAGGTGCTGGCTGCAGAGCCCGTCGAGCAGTTGGGCCTGTGCGCTGAACAGCGCCTGGCCTTTCACTGCCCGTGCACACTGCAACATGCCCTGAAACTGGGCGGGGCGGTGGAGGCTTTGCTGACCCGCCTGGGCTTCACCCTGACCGCCGTGCCCGATGGCCACCTGTGTTGCGGGTCGGCGGGCACCTATTCGCTGACCCAGCCGGACCTGGCCCTGCAACTGCGCGACAACCGCCTGAACGCGCTGGAAAGCGGCAAGCCGCACATCATCGCTACGGCCAACATCGGCTGCCAGACCCACCTCGCCGGTGCAGGGCGCACCCCCGTCAGGCACTGGGTGGAAATCGTCGAAGCCGCCTTGCGACCGGAGAACGCCCATGCATAGCAAACCCGTGATCGGCCTGGCCGAGGTTACCCGTGTACTTGAGGCTGCGCGCCAGCATGCCTTGGCCGAACAGTGGCCTGTGACCATCGTGGTGGTCGACGACGGCGGGCACCCCCTGGCCCTGCACCGCCTGGATGGCTGTGCGCCAGCCAGTGCCTACATTGCCATGGAAAAGGCCCGCACCTCGGCGCTGGGGCGCAAGGAAACCCGGGACTACGAAGACATGGTCAATCGCGGGCGCACCGCATTCGTCACCGCACCACTGCTGACCTGCCTGGAGGGCGGTGTACCGCTGCAGGTGCAGGGCCAGGTGGTGGGTGCCATTGGCGTGTCGGGGGTCAAGCCCGACCAGGACGCACAAGTGGCCAAGGCGGGCGCAGCAGCGTTGTGAAGGCTGCACAGAGGGTTGCCACTCGGGCAGACTCAGAATTCCCCTACAAAATGTTCGGACGCGTCTTACTTGCCGCCTCAGCGTTGAGAAAACAAGATCGGCGCAGCATGACCAGCCAGGGGAAACGCCGCATGCACCCGTACGCACGCTCCATTGCCGAACTGCGCAGCAGCCTGCGCGAAATGCTCGCCCATGACATCAGCAACCCTGATGACGACCCGCACCTGTCGGGGGTGATGTTCTTCTGCGCTACAGACGAACAGACCCGTTTGCTGATCGAGCGCATCGAGCTGCTGGCCAGCGAGGTGCTTTTCGACCCGAACGGGCGCGCCATTGCCGAGCACATGCGCGCTGCGGCAATCGACGGCGTATGCATCAAACGCAAGCGCAAGGCAGCCACAGACGAAACCCAGATACGCATTGCGCTGGCGGGCAAAGGCTACATCACCATCAGCACCGCCCGGCTCTGACAGCCGTAGCGCAAGGCTCGCGGCCCGGCGCACACGGCGCAGCCAATCCGCTATCCTGTGGGCACCCCCGCTCCGGACCGTTCCATGGAACTGCACATTCGCCTGGATGGCCGCAAAGGCCTCACCGACCAGCTTTACCAGCAATTGCGCGCTGGCATCGACAGTGGCCACCTGGCAGCTGGCACCCAGCTGCCACCCACCCGTCTGTTGGCCGAACAACTGGGTGTGTCGCGCAAGACGGTAGCCGAAGCCTACTCACGCCTGACCTATGACAACCTGCTCAGCGGTGTGGTGGGCCGTGGCACATTCGTCACGCCGCGCCAGCCGCTGCGCAGCAGCGAACCTGCCGCCATCACCCTGGCCGCCAGTGCATCGCTCGAGCGCTGGCAAGCGCGCGCCACGGTGCTCAGCCAACGCCAGGCGCAGGCCCAGTCACGCTACGATTTCATCGGCGGCGTATCGAGCAAGGCCCAATTCCCCTTCGACCAGTGGCGCAGTTGCCTGAACTACGCCCTGCGGCGCAGCCAGCGCCACCCCGAACGGCATTTTACGGCCCAGGGTTTGCCTGAACTACGCCAGGCCATCGCCCACCACATCGCCTACACCCGTGGCGTGCACTGCAGCGCAGCCGACCTGCTCGTGTGCAACGGCGCCCAGCAGGCCCTGGACCTGATCGCCCGCGTGCTGGTCGAGCCAGGTTGCCAGGTGGCCATGGAAGACCCCGGTTACCCACCGGCACGGCAGCTGTTCCTGGCCCTGGGCGCGCAGCTGCAGTCGGTACCGGTCGACGACCAAGGCCTGTGCGTCGAGCACATCGCCGACGGCACCCGGCTGATCTACGTCACGCCGTCTCACCAGTTCCCGCTGGGCATGCCGATGAGCGAGGCGCGTCGGCACGCGCTGCTGGCGCGGGCTGCACAGCTGGGGGCGCTGATCATCGAAGACGACTACGACTGTGAATTTCGCTATCAGGGCCCCGCTGCGGATGCCTTGCAGCGCCTGGACCGACAGGGGCTGGTGGCCTACGTGGGCACGTTTTCCAAGACCCTTTTGCCTGAGCTGCGCCTGGGCTACGCTGTGCTGCCGCCTGCCGTACTGCAGGCTGCCTGCGTGGCCAAGCACCTCAGTGACTGGCACAGCCCGAGCTTGCTGCAGTGGGCCTTGGCGCGCTTTCTTGCCGAGGGCCACCTGCACAAGCACATCCGCCGTTGCCATGAGGTCTACAGCGCGCGCCGCGAACGCATTCTGGCGCGCCTGCAGGGCGACCTGGCCCCTTGGTTCAGCGCGGTTCCGGCCAGCGCCGGCTTTCATCTGAGCGCGTTGGCCAGACCAGGGGTCGACGTGGAATTGCTGGCCAACCTGGCGCGCAAGGTCGAGGTCGGGCTGTACCCACTGGCGCCGTTCTTCAGCGAAGCGCCTGCGCGGCAGGGCTTGCTGATGGGTTTCGGTGCCATTGAACTGCTGGATATCGACCCCGCACTGGATCGCGTGCGCGACACCCTGCAGCACCTCAACTGACCGCTGCCGCCTTGCCGGTTGCCGGGCGGGCGATGGCGGCCGAGTAACCGCGCGGGTTGAAAAACGCGGTGACCCACAGCATGGCCAGCACGGTGACCGTCAACAGTGTCCACGACGCCTGGAAGTCACCACTGACATCCCGCAGCCAACCGGTGATGTAGGGCACGATCCCGGTAATGATGAAGCCGATGCCCTGCACAAATGCCGCCAGGCTGCCCGCCTCGGCTGGCGTTTGCAAATGCTCCAGGGTCAGCGTAAGGCACTGGCTGAAGCAAGCGCCCAGGCCGAAACCGATCAGCGCCACCCACAGCCCCGGGGCCACGGTGGGGGCCAGTAACAGGCCGAGAAAGCCGACCAGCTGGATTGCCAGCGCCAGCCACAAACCGGGGCGCCGGTCAGCATAGCGCCGCAGCAACAGCGGCAAGCCGAGCGCGCCGGCCACCTGGAAAATGGTCATCAGGCCCACCAGGTCGGCGCCACCCTGGGCGCTGCCGCCGTGCTCGGTGTGGTAGGCCGGCAACCACGCCACCATGCTGGTGTAACCGCCATTGATCAAGCCGAAGTACAGGGCCAGCAACCAGGCCCGGCGCGTCCCGAACCAGTGCCCACCGGATGCCCCTGCCAGCTTCGCTGTGCCATGGCGTGGCCGCAGCACGGCCCAGGCCAGCAACGCCAGCACGGCCGGCACCGCCCACAGGCCCAGGCCGGCCTGCCAGTGGCCGAAGTGCGCACTGATGTGCGGGCCCAGCACTGCCGCCAGGCCACCGCCACTCATCAGCGCCGCCGAATACAGGCCCATGGCCGCCGCCAGGCGGCGGGGGAACCAGCGGTTCACCAGCCCCGGCATCATGCCCTGTACCACCGCTACGCCCAGGCCAGCGACCACCGCACTGGCGATCAGTGCCCAGGCACTGTCCAGTTGCAGGCGCCACAGGCAAGCCATGGCAATCGCCGCCAGGCCGCCCAGCATACCGCCGTGCTCGCTGAGCCAGCGCCGCAGCCACGGCTGCAGCAACGGCACCAGGCCCATGCAAAGCACCGGCAAAGCGGTCAGCAGGGCGGCCTGCTGGTAGCCCAGCCCGGTAGTGGCGCGCATGGGCTCGAGCAAGGGGCCGATACTGGTCAGGATGGGCCGCAGGTTCAGGGCCAACAAAATCACCAGCAACAGGTTCAGCGCAGGTCTCATGGGCATTCGTTTCTCTTCGTGCAAGATCGACCATTATCCCGGCTTGGCTGGCTGCGCAGAAATGAAGAGATTGGATGCCTGTCAGTGGCCAGCTGAATGGACATTGGCCTCCTGCGCAAGCGTGCAATTGGCTATCGGGGTGGCCAATCAACGGCGCTACAGTAGCGCCATCACCCCCCACATCCGCATTGGAGACAGCCATGCACAACCGTATCGAATGGGCCAAGCACGCGCCCGAAGCCTACAAAGCCATGGTCGGCCTGGAACAGGCGCTGGCCAGGTGCGGCCTGGAAAACTCGCTGCTGGAACTGGTGCGCCTGCGCGCCTCGCAGATCAACGGCTGCGCCTATTGCGTCAACCTGCATGCCAACGATGCGCGCAAGGCCGGTGAGACCGAGGCACGCCTGCAAACACTGTGCGTGTGGCAGGAAACCGCGTACTTCACCCCGCGTGAACGGGCAGCACTGGCCTGGCTCGAGAGCCTTACCCGCCTGCCTGAACGGGGTGCGCCGCAGGGCGAATACGAAGCCCTGCTGCAGCACTTCGAGCCGGCCGAAGTGGTCAACCTGACCTTGGCCATCGCCACCATCAATGCCTGGAACCGCTTCGGGGTGGGCTTCGCCATGGTGCCGGCGGGCTGAGTGTTGGCGCGGTGGCACCCGCGCAAGGGTCGGCACTGGCCAAGATCAGCGCCCGGCCAACCGCGCGCGGTAGCTACCGGGGCTCTGCCCGGTCCATTTCTTGAACGCCCGGTGGAACGCGCTGGGCTCCTGAAAGCCGGCCTGCTCGGCGATCTCGGCAATGCTCAGCACGCCTTCGCGCAAGCGCTCGAAAGCCATCGCCCGGCGTACCTCGTCCTTGATCTGCTGGTAGGAGCGCCCCTCGCGCTCCAACTGCCGGCGGAAGGTGCTGGCACTGATACCCTGCTGCTGTGCCAGCGACGCCAACGTGGGCCACTGCCCATAGCCACGCGCCCGTAAATGCCGGTACACCTCGGCCACCAGGCCGTTCTGGTTGCGAAAGCGAATGACCAGCCCCTGCGGCGCGCTGCGCAGGAAGGTTTTCAGCGCCGCCACGTCCTGGACCACCGGCTGGCGCAGGCAGGCACTGTCGAACTCCACCTCGGTACGCCCGCTGCCCAGGCGCAGGTCCGGCCCCCACAACAGCAGGTCATCCTCCTGGGCTGGGCGGGCCACTGCCAGTTCGGTCCGGTCAATCGCCACCCTGCGCCCGCCCAGCCAGCACAGCAGGCCGACCATCAGCACCAGGTAGGTTTCCTCGGCGTATACCCGGGTCAACGGGTCGGCGATGCTCGACTGCACGCTGATCAGCGCCCGGCTACCGCGCACGGTCAGGCTGCCGCGCAGATCGTGCAGGAACAGGCCAAAGCCTGCCAGGCACTGGCGTAGAGCCTTTTCCAGGTTGGGTTCCAGGATCAGGCCCCGACAGATCAGGGCAAAACTGCCCAACGGCATGCCATGGCTGTCGAGGCGGAAGAACTCATCGTCCAGGCGCCGGATCATTGCCAGCCACAGCTCGGCGAAGGCCCGGGCCGGCACCCGCGCCTGCGGCTGGTCGAGCAGGTGCGGGTCGATGCCCACCGCACGCAAATGCGCGTCACGCTCGGCGGGGCAATCGCGCAGGGCATGCAGCATGGCGTTGAGGAAGTACACGGCGACCGAATCGCTATCGCGCATGGCGGTGTTCGCTGTCTATGCTGAGTGGCAAAAAGTGCCAGGTTGTTTGAACAGTTCCGGCATAGGCTGCGACAGAGCCTTTGCCTAGACTCGGACCCACTTCGGGACCTCGCCGGCCATTCTCGCAGAGCCTGGCCCAGTCCCGCCATGCCTATGCAATCGGAGCCTCTATGAGCAGCGCAGAAATCTACGTCGTCAGTGCCGTCCGTTCAGCCATCGGTGGCTTTGGCGGCTCCCTCAAGGACCTGCCGCTGGCTGACCTGGCCAGCGCCATCACCCGCGCCGCCATCGAGCGCTCGGGGCTGGCCGCCGAACAGATCGGCCATGTGGTAATGGGCACGGTGATCCCTACCGAACCTCGTGATGCCTACCTGGCGCGGGTTGCGGCCATGAACGCCGGCATCCCCAAGGAAACGCCGGCGTTCAATGTCAACCGCCTGTGTGGCTCGGGCCTGCAGGCCATTGTTTCGGCGGCCCAAGGGCTGCTGCTGGGCGACACCGACGTGGCCATTGCCGCTGGCGCCGAGTCCATGAGCCGCGGCCCTTACCTGCTGCCACAGGCACGCTGGGGCGCGCGCATGGGTGACCTGCAAGGCATCGACTACACCGTCGGGGTACTGCACGACCCCTTCCAGCACTTCCACATGGGCATCACCGCCGAGAACGTCTCGGCCAGCCAGGGCATTACCCGCGAAATGCAGGACGAACTGGCCCTGACCAGCCAGCGCCGGGCCGCTCGCGCCATTGCCGAGGGCCGCTTCACCAGCCAGATCGTGCCGTTGGAACTCAAAACCCGCAAAGGCAGCGTGCAGTTCAGTGTCGATGAACATGTGCGCGGTGAGGTCACCGCCGAGCAACTGGCCGGCATGAAGCCGGTGTTCAAGAAAGACGGCACCGTGACTGCCGGTAACGCCAGTGGCATCAACGACGGCGCCGCTGGCCTGGTGCTGGCCAGCGGTGACGCGGTGCGGCGCCTGGGCCTCAAGCCACTGGCCCGGCTGGTGGGCTACGCACATGCCGGGGTGGAACCCGAGTTGATGGGCCTGGGGCCGATCCCCGCCACCCGCAAGGTGCTGGAGAAGACCGGCCTGAAGGTGCAGGACCTGGATGTGATCGAGTCCAACGAAGCCTTCGCCGCCCAGGCTTGCGCGGTGGCCCGCGAACTGGGCTTCGACCCGGAAAAGGTCAACCCCAACGGTTCGGGCATTTCCCTGGGCCACCCGGTGGGTGCCACCGGCGCGATCATCGCCACCAAGGCCATCCATGAATTGCAGCGCATTCAGGGGCGCTACGCCCTGGCCACCATGTGCATCGGTGGCGGCCAAGGCATCGCCGTGGTCTTCGAGCGGGTTTGAGGAAACTGAAAGATGAACATTGAACAGATCGCCGTGATCGGCGCCGGCACCATGGGCAACGGCATCGCCCAAGTGTGCGCGGTGGCAGGCTACCAGGTGCTGCTGGTGGACGTGGCCGACGCTGCCCTGGAGCGCGGGGTGGCAACGCTGGGCAAGAACCTCGATCGCCAGGTCAGCAAAGGGACCCTCGCCGCCGAGCAGGCAGCGGCAGCCAAAACCCGGATCCGCACCAGCACCGACTACGG
This sequence comes from Pseudomonas sp. PARCl1, assembly GCF_947311875.1. Classification (NCBI taxonomy): domain Bacteria; kingdom Pseudomonadati; phylum Pseudomonadota; class Gammaproteobacteria; order Pseudomonadales; family Pseudomonadaceae; genus Pseudomonas; species Pseudomonas sp. PARCl1. The sequence goes on along the minus strand of NZ_CAMZMX010000002.1, from coordinate 43,991 downwards.
CCAGCTGGCCACGATGCAGATGGTGATCGAAGCGGCCACCGAGAACCTGCAGCTCAAGCAACGCATCCTGCAGCAGGTGGCAAGCAACGTCGCCGCCGATTGCCTGATCGCGACCAATACCTCGTCGCTGTCGGTGACCCAGTTGGCCGCCAGCATCGAGCACCCCGAGCGCTTCATTGGCGTGCACTTCTTCAACCCGGTGCCGATGATGGCGCTGGTCGAGATCATTCGTGGCCTGCAGACCAGCGACAGTACCTACGCCCAGGCACTGCTGGTGACAGAGAAGCTGGGCAAGACCCCGATCACTGCTGGCAACCGGCCAGGCTTCGTGGTCAATCGCATCCTGGTGCCGATGATCAACGAAGCGATATTCGTACGCCAGGAAGGCCTGGCCAGCGCCGAGGACATCGACACCGGCATGCGCCTTGGTTGCAACCAGCCGATCGGCCCACTGGCGCTGGCCGACCTGATCGGCCTGGACACCTTGCTGGCGATCATGGAGGCCTTCCATGAGGGCTTCAACGACAGCAAGTACCGCCCTGCCCCGCTGCTCAAGGAGATGGTGGCGGCCGGCTGGCTGGGGCGCAAGAGCGGCCGCGGCTTCTTCACCTACTGAGGCCCAGGCGCCATGCCCCCGATCAATGCCGCGATGCGTTGTGCCAATTTCGAAGAGCGACGTGAACAGGCCATGGCGCTGTTTGCCGAGAAAGGCTTTGGCCAGGTCAGCATGCGCGAATTGGCCGCGCATGTCGGGCTGACGGCCGGCTCGCTGTACCACCACTTTCCCAGCAAGCAGGACCTGCTGTTCGACTTGATCGAGGAATTGTACGAGGAGTTGCAGGCCCTGCTGGACCAGGGGCGGCGGGCCATGGCCCGCGGCGCTTCAGCCTTGAATTGCCTGATCGCGGCGCATTGGCAGTTGCATGCCGAACGGCCGCTGCAGTTTCGTTTGGCTGAGCGTGATTTCTGTTGCCTGAGCGAAGCCCAGCAGGCACGCCTGACGCAGTTGCGCGGGCGTTATGAGGCCGGGCTGTTGCGGCTGATCGCGCCGCAGGCGAAGCTGCAGGGGCCAGCCTTGGTGGCCACCGCCCAGGTGATTGCAACGCTGCTGAACCAGTTGCCCGGCGCGCTGCAGGCATTGCCTGAAGCGCAAGCGCTGGTGTTGATGGAGAGCATGTTGCTGGGTGGGCTGGAACGGACCTTGCGTTGATCAGCACCGGCCCGTCAGCGCGCGCCGGTGACAGGGCCTTGACGGGTATCAGCGCAGCAGTGCCTGAATCTGCTCGTGCAAGGTGTCCAGGTCGAACGGCTTGGCCAGGATCGGTGCCTTGCGGGTGATCGGGCTTCCGGACTCGAGGATCTCGGCGGGGTAGCCGCTGATGAAGATCACTTTCAGGTCGGGCCGCAACTTCACCGCCGGCTCGGCGATTTCCACCCCGGAGATCCCGCCCGGCAGGCGGAAGTCGGTCACCATCAGGTCCAGGTGCGGCTTGCTGGCCAGGATGGCGAACGCCTGTTCACCGTCCTCGGCGACCAGCACGTGGTAGCCCTCGCCCGCCAGGTAGTCCCGCAGAATCATGCGTATCGCTGGTTCGTCCTCGACCACCAGCACTACGTCTTGTGCATCTTCACTCATGTTAACGCCTTGAAAATTCTTCCAGTTGGCCATCAGACCCCAGGCTTATGCAGAGGTTGCCCACGCCTGGTCGTTTAGTTGTTCCACTGCAGCCAGGGGCAGTTGCAGGGTGAAGGTCGCACCTTTGCCCACCTCGCTTTGCACCACAATCCGCCCGCCATGCGCTTGCACGATCTGGTCGGAAATATACAGGCCCAAGCCCAGGCCACCCGTAGCTTGCTGGGTTGCGACGCGCTCGAACTGCTGAAAGATACGTTGCTGGTTAGCCATGTCGATACCAATGCCATGGTCCTGCACCTGTACGCACGCCAGGCCGTCCTGCTCGTACAGCCTTACCTGCACCGGTTTGCGTTCACCATAACGCAAGGCATTGGACAACAGGTTGGCCAGTACTTGTTCAATCCGAAATTCGTCCCACTCCCCCTGCAGTGGCTGGCAATGCTGCAACTCGATGAACGTATCCAGTGCCGTGGCCTGGGCGGTGAAATTCTCCACCAACCGCTGCACCAGCTCGCTCAGGTCGAACGCTTTGGGCCGCAGCGACAGCTTGCCGGTACGAATGCGCGAAACATCGAGCATGTCTTCGATCAGGCGGATCAGGCTGTTGATCTGGCGCTCGTCGCGCTCGACCATGGCCTGCAGCTTGTCGGCGCTGAACGCCGCCAGGTTGCCCCGCGCCAGGTGCAGCTTGCGCAGTTGGGTTTCCAGGATCAGCCCGTTGAGCGGGGTACGCACCTCGTGGGACACGATCGACATGAAATCGTCGCGCATGCGCACCGCATGCTCCAGCTCACCGCGCGCCGCCTGCAGCTGGCCCAGCAGCACTTCCTGCTCCTGGCGGCTGCGCTCCAGCGCCTGCAACTGGCGGTCAAGCACCTTGCGCTGGCGGTAAAGGTCGACGAACACCGACACCTTGCTCTTCACCGCAGCGGTATCCAGCGGTTTGTGCAGGAAGTCCACGGCGCCACTTTCGTAGCCCTTGAAGGCGTAGTTCATTTCACGCCCGGCTGCGGTGACGAAAACGATGGGGATGTGGCGGGTTTTTTCCGTACCGCGCATCAGTTCGGCCAGTTCGAAGCCGTTCATGCCCGGCATCTGCACATCGAGAATGGCCAGCGCGAACTCGTGTTCGAGCAACAGCGACAAGGCGGCTTCGGCAGACTGGGCCTGGTGCACCTCACGGTCCTCGCCCTGTATCAGGGCATCGAGGGCCAACAGGTTCTCTGGCAGGTCGTCGACGATCAGCAGTTTGGCGATAGTGTTGCTTAGCATGCGCTGGGTTCCAGGGCGGCGAGCAACTGCTCGATCCCACTCAAGGTAAGAATATGGTCGGGCTGATGGAGGGCCAGGGCGGCCTCGGGCATCAGCGCCACCTGTGCGTCGCGAGGGTCCTGGACGATGGTCCGGCCGCCGCTGTTCTTGATGTAAGCCAACCCCTGGGCACCGTCTTCATTGGCACCGGTGAGCAGCACGCCAAGCAGGCCGGCACCGTAGGCATCGGCCGCGGAAATGAACAGGTAGTCGATGGCCGGCCGGGAAAAATGCACCGGTGGTTCCTGGCTCAACGACAGGGTGAAGTCGCGTTCTACCGATAAATGATAGCCCGGCCCGGCCACGTAGACCTGGCCAGGGCGCAGCGGTTGCTTGTCACGTGCCTCACACACGGGACGAAGCAGGCGGCGTTGCAGCACCTCGGCCAGTTGGCTGTGGCGGTCATCAGGCAGGTGCAACACACAGACTACCGGAATGGCGAACCCCGACGGCAACCCGCCCAGCACGGTGAACAGCGCGGACACCCCGCCGGCCGAGGCGCCGATCACCACCGCTTGTACGCCCTTCATGATTTTCGATAGATCCGTTCAGGCTTGACCAGCGGCTCGAAACCGTCGCTGTAAGCGGAAAAGTCGACCGACTCCTTGCTGCCCAGCACCAGGAAACCGCGATGGCACAGCGATTCATGGAACAGGCCCAGGGCGCGGTCCTGCAGCTCCTTGTTGAAGTAGATCAGCACATTGCGGCAAGACACCAACTGCGTCTCGGAGAACACGCTGTCGGTGGCCAGGCTATGGTCGGCGAAGGTCACGTTTTCACGCAGGGTGCTGTCCATGATCGCGTTGCCATAGGCTGCCGTGTAGTACTCGGCGAAATCCCGGCGGCCACCGGCGATGCGGTAGTTCTCGGCGTAGTCGAGCATGTTCTGCATCGAGTAGATGCCCTGCTTGGCTTTATCCAGAGAGTGCGGGTTGATGTCGGTGGCGTAGATGATGGTGCGCTCGAGCAGGCCTTCTTCGCGCAGCAGGATGGCCATCGAATACACCTCCTCGCCCGTGCTGCAGCCAGCGATCCACACCTTGATCGATGGCCAGGTGCGCAGCAGCGGCACCACCTCGTTGCGCAGCGCCAGGAAGTGGCCCGGGTCACGGAACATCTCGCTGACCGGTATCGTCAGGTACTGCAGCAACTGCATGAACATGCCAGGGTCGTGCAGCACGCGCTCTTGCAAGGCCGATACCGTCTGGCAACCGAACTGGCGCAGCGCATGCAGGATCCGACGCTTGATCGAAGCGCCGGAATAATTGCGGAAATCATAGCTGTACTTGAGGTAGATGGCCTCGATCAGCAAGCGGATCTCGATGTCGGTGTTACGTTCGCTAGTCAAATTCGCTCCAGTTGCGGCAGCCATACGCGGATCAGCGAGAACAGGCGGTCCAGGTCGATCGGTTTGGCCAGGTAATCGTTGGCACCGGCCTGCAGGCAACGGTGCTGGTCATCTTTCATGGCCTTGGCAGTCACCGCAATGATCGGCAGCTTGCGCCAGCGCGGTTGCTGGCGGATCAGCCGGGTGGCTTCGAAGCCGTCCATCTCCGGCATCATCACATCCATCAGTACCAGGTCGATGTCGTCATGCTGCTCCAGGCGCTCGATCGCCTCGCGGCCGTTACGGCCGATCTCGACGATCGCGCCCTTGTGCTCCAGTGCACTGGTCAGGGCGAAGATATTACGCACATCGTCATCTACCAGCAGCACCTTGCGCCCCTCGAACACCTTGTCGCGGCTGCGCGCCGTTTTCAGCATACGCTGGCGTTCGTTGGACAACTGCGACTCGACCTTGTGCAGGAACAGCGTCACTTCGTCGAGCAGCCGCTCGGGTGAGCGGGCGCCCTTGATGATGATCGAGCGCGAGTACTTGAGCAGGTCGGTTTCTTCTTCGCGGGTCAGGTTGCGGCCGGTATACACGATCACCGGCGGGAAGGCGCGGATATCTTCGGCAGTCATGCGCTTGAGCAGTTCGTTGCCGAGCATGTCTGGCAGCTTGAGGTCGATGATCATGCAGTCGTAGATGTTTTCCCGCAGCAGTGCCAAGGCCTCCTGCGCCATGCCTACGGCGGTGATCTCGACGTCGTCGTCACCGATCAGGCGGGCAATGCTTTCGCGCTGCAGGTCGTCATCTTCCACCAGCAGAATGTGCTTGAGCTTCTGCGTCAGCTTGGCCTCCAGGCGCGCGAAAACTTCCTTGAGCTCTTCGCGGCTGGTGGGTTTGACGGCGTAGCCCACTGCCCCCATGTGCATGGCGGCCTCGACACGGTCCTCGACGGAAATGATATGCACCGGAATGTGCCGGGTATCGGCCTGTTCTTTCAGGCGTTGCAGCACGGTCAGGCCGGAATGGTCAGGCAGGCGCATGTCCAGCAGGATCGCATCGGGTATGAACCGGGCGGCCAGCTCGAAACCTTCGTCGGCCGCATGCGCCACCAGGCAGCTGTAACCCAGCTCGTGAGCCAGGTCGAAGAGAATGCGGGCGAAGTTCGGCTCGTCTTCGATCACCAGGATGCAGCGGTTACTGAAAGGCGCCCGGTCACGGTCGTCGGTGAAGGCCAGTTGCGGCAGCTTCGGCGCCTGGGCAGTGGCGAGTTGCGGTACTGGCGGCAGAGTATCGACAGCCGGGCGCAGGCTAAGGGGCTCGACCTCCTGCTCCAGGTTCTCGTAACGTTCGGGTAATACCAGGCTGAATACACTGCCCTGCCCGGGGCTGCTCTCGACACTGATCTGCCCTCCAAGCAAATGGGCAAGGTCGCGGGAAATCGACAGCCCCAGCCCAGTCCCGCCATACCGGCGGTTGCTGGTGCCATCGACCTGGTGGAACGCACCGAAGATTGCCTGCTGCTGGTCGGCAGCAATGCCGATGCCGCTATCGCGCACGGAAAACACGATGCCGCTGTCTGGCTGGTAGCCGATGTTCAGGCTGACCTGGCCGCGCTCGGTGAACTTGATGGCGTTGGACAGCAGGTTCTTGAGGATCTGCTCCAGTCGCTGGCGGTCGGTGAACAGGGTGGCGGGCACCTGAGCCTGGGCGGTGACCTCGAAGGCCAGCCCCTTTTGCCCGGCCAACGGCTCGAACATGTCGCGCAGGCCTTCGACCAGGCGGTCCAGGTGGGTGGTTTCAGGTCGCACTTCAAGCTTGCCGGCCTCGACCTTGGCGATGTCGAGGATATCGTTGATCAGGTTGAGCAGGTCGTTGCCGGCCGAGTAGATCGACTCGGCGAACTTGACCTGCTCACCGCTGAGGTTGCCTTCAACGTTCTCGGCCAGCAGCTTCGCCAGAATCAGCGAACTGTTCAGTGGCGTGCGCAATTCGTGGGACATGTTGGCGAGGAACTCGGACTTGTACTTGCTCGAACGCAGCAGCTCATCGGCGCGCGCCTGCAGCTCTTCCTGGGCCTGGGTCAGCTCCTCGTTCTTGCGGTCCAGCGCTTCGGTACGGTCGGACAACTGCTCGTTGGTCTGCTCCAGTTCCGCTTGCTGGGTTTCCAGGTGGGCCTGGGACTCCTTGAGCACGCGGGACTGTTCCTCCAGCTCTTCGTTGGCGGTTTTCAGCTCTTCCTGCTGCACCTGCAATTCTTCGTTCAATTGCTGGGTTTCGGCCAGGACTTCCTGCAAGCGCTGGCGATAACGGGCGCTTTCGATGGACATACCCAGGTTGCCCTCCACGCGCTGCAACAGTTCGTCGTCACGCGCCTGCAGCGGCCGCAGGAAGCCCAGTTCGAGCACGCCGTTGATCTGCCCGCCGTCGCTGGCCGGCATCAGCAGTGCACTGCGCGGCAAGCCCTTGCCCAGGCCGGAGCTGAGCTGGAAGTAGTCTTGCGGCAGGTCGTCCAGGCGCAGCAGCCGCCCTTCACGCACGGCCTGGGCCAGCAGGCCCTCACCATCACCCAGCACCTGCTCGCGCGCCTGCTCTTCGGCATCCAGACCATAGCAGGCAACGCGTACCAGGCGGCCATGCTCGTCGCGCACGTACAACGCCCCGACCACACTGCCCAGGTAAGAGGCAAAGAACCGCAGAATGTTGTCCCCGAGCATGTTCAGGGTCAGCTGCCCAAGCACTTGTTGAGCCAGCTGGGTCTGGCCGTTGCGCAGCCAGGCCTGGTGCTCCAGGCGCTCGGCAGAACGTTGCTGGGCCTTGAGGTTGTCGTCGTAACTGCTGGACAACGCCAACAGATCGCGGCGCCCCAGGTACGCCAGCAAGGCGCTGAGGCCAACGATCAGCAGCACGAACGCCGAAATGGAAGTTACGGTGACGGTGCTGACCTTCTCGTTGCGTGCCATGCGCAATTGCTGCTCGGTGGCAATGAGGTCGGCGAATTCCTTGCGAATCTCGTCTGTCAGGCGCTTGCCGCGGCCGTTACCTATCAGCTCCCGGTAGGGGCCGTCATTGCGGCGCAGGGTGATCATGCCGCTGCCGAAGTCATTCCAGGCTTGCTGCAAGGCGATCAGCCGGTCGATACGGTCAACTTGCTGCGGGTTGTCCTCGACCATGCCTTTCAGGCCCTGCAAGCTGCTGAGAATGCGCGGCTTGGCCACCTCATAGGGGTCGAGGAAGCGCTCGTCACCCGTCAGCAGGAAGCCGCGCATGCCGGTTTCCATGTCGATCGACAGCTTCACCGCTTCGTTGGCATTGCCAATGACCCGGTCGGTGTGTTCGACCCATTGCATGGCCGAAAGCAGGTAGTTGATCACCGCGACGAACGCCACGGCACCCAGCAGGCCCACCCCCAAAGGAAGGCCGATGTTGCGGCTCAACAGCTTGCGGAAGCTGCGCTGGTCCATCGAGGCTGCTTGAATCATGAGAAAACGCCCGAGCAAGAAAATCCATGGAAAAGAATGGCGGAACAATCGTTATGGTTATGTGCCGCTGCGCCGTGCCGACAAGCGAAGTCTAACCAGCTTTAGCGGCTCAGGCAGGGCATTTAGCCAGTATTTGAAAGTGCTGTGTGCCAATCGTTCCATCTGATTGCAAGTATCGGTATCCTCGGGAACTTCTGCTGTCGCCTTGTGCACAGATCATAGACATTCAATTGCACAGGACCCGAACCATGCACCTTTTGGTAGTCGAAGACGACGACATCGTACGTATGCTGATGGTCGAAGTGCTCGATGAGTTGGGCTACTCGGTGATCGAGGCGGAAGATGCCAGCGCGGCGCTCAAGGTGTTGGAAGACCCTAACCAGCCGTTGGCGCTGATGATGACGGATGTGGGCCTGCCGGACATGCGCGGCGAGGCGCTGGCAGGCAAGGCACGCGAACTGCGGCCACTGTTGCCGGTGCTGTTCGCCAGTGGCTACGCCGAAAACATTGATGTACCGGAGGGCATGCACATGATCGGCAAGCCGTTCAGCATCGACCAGCTGAGCGACAAGGTGCAGGGGATTCTCGGCAACGCCTGAATTCGGCGGCACCCGCTTACCAAGCGCGCAGGGCGCGCAGGGGCCAAGGAACGGTGCCCGCTACACCTCCCTGCGCAACAGGTAGGTGTCCATGATCCACCCTTTGCGCGCCCTTTCCCGCGCACGCACTTCAAGAATCTGTGCCTTCACCGCCTGCAGCGGCCCGGCGATCAGCTGTTCGTCAGCCGTGCCCAGGTAAGCGCCCCAGTAAATCGTCAAGGCCGGGTCATCGATAGCTGCAAACGCGCACTGCCCATCGAGCATCACCACCACATTGTCGATACTCCCCTGCCCGGCCAGACGCCGACCAGGCAGCACGGTCAGCGGTTCGCCAATGCGGTTGAGCGCAACCCGGTGGCGCGCCGCCAGTGCCTGCACGCTGCTGATGCCCGGAATGACCTGCAGGTGCAGCGCGCCAACTCGCTCGCAGACCAGGTCGAGGATGCGCAAGGTGCTGTCATAGAGCGTGGGCTCGCCCCATAGCAGAAAGGCGCCGGTTTCGCCGTCGCCGATTTCCTGTTCGATCAGTTGCGCATACAGCGCTGCACGTTGTACGTGCCAGTCCTGTACCGCCTGCACATACGCGTCGGCCTGCCCATCGCGCAGCGGGTCGGCGACCTGAACCAGCCGATAGCCGCCCTCGGGGCGGTACCGCTGCAGGATGGCCTTGCGCAGCTGCACCAGCTCGTTCTTGACGCTGCCCTTGTCGAGCACGAAGAACACGTGGGCCTGGCGCAACCCGTCGACGGCTTCGTACGTGACCTGGCGTGGGTCACCCGGGCCGATGCCGATCAACAACAGCTGTTTCATTGTGCTGCCCTCCGGTGCTGTTCAGCAGCCATTGTCGGGCGCCACCAGGCCGCTGGCAAAGCACCCGTTCAGAGCAGCGAGAAGTTGTAGCTGACGATCACCCGCGTTTCGTCCATATCCCGCGCCCACCGCTCATAGTTGCTGCGGTAGGTGGAATTACGCAAACGCACGCTGACGTCCTTGAACGTGCCACTTTGCACTTGATACTTGAGCTCGCTGTCGCGCTCCCACTCCTTGCCTTCGGCATGGCTGCCTGGCACCTGGATATGGTCACCGTTGATGTACCGGGTGAAGAACGTAAGGCCAGGCACACCCAACGCCTTGAAGTCATAGTCATAGCGCACTTGCCAGGAGCGCTCCTGGGCGGCGGCAAAATCATTGACCTGTGCATAGTTGACCAGGTACGGGTTGCTGCCATCCAGGTAGGGCATGGCGCTGTCGCCATACATGCGCTGCCAGCCAGCACTGAGCTTGTGACCACCCAGGCTGTAGCCGAGCATGCCGCTGACGGCGCGGTGGTCGATCGCACCGGCGCGGGCGTTGCCGATGTCGTCGCTTTTGATCAGCCGCAGGTCGGCAGCAAGGCTACCCACCGGCAGCGGTTGGCTGGCCACCAGGCCGAAATACTGCTGGCGATAGATGTTCTCCAGCCTGGCCACTTGATACTGGGCACCGAAACGCTCGTTGACCCGGTAATCGACCCCGGCGAGGTCGAAGTGGTCGGCTTCGATGTCGCAGGCGTAACGCTTGTTCTTGCAATGCACGCGAATGTTTTGGCGGTCGGTTGAATCCCTTGCGGTGTACCGATCCAGGCGTGCCAGGGTGAACTTCAGATCGCGGCGTTCCTCGGAGGTCAGCATGGCGCCCTGGAACATCGTCGGCAGCAGGCGGCCATCGTTGTACTTGAGCAGGGGCACATCGGGCATCATCGAACCGTACTTGAGCACCGTGTTGGAAACTTTGACCTTGGCCGCCAGGCCCATCTTTGCATACTGGTCGGCGGAGTGCCGCGGGTTGTGCCCGGAAGACGGCAGCAAGCCGCTGTTACTGTCGGCGGGGCTGGAGTCCAACTTCACACCGAACATGCCCAGCGCATCCACACCGAACCCTACCGGGCCTTCGGTGTAACCCGACTGTACATTGAGGATAAAGCCCTGGGCCCACTCTTCTCGCTTGGACGCCCCTTGGCCGGAACTGCTGTGGCCGTCACGGAAATCCCGGTTGAAGTAGACAGTGCGTGTTTCAACCTTGGCACTGCTGTCTTCAAGAAAACCGCCAGCCTGGGCGTTGGCACCGGCACATAACAGGAACAGGCCGGCAACACGACGCCCCGGGGCGAGAGGATAGGGGGAAAACATGCAGGGAAACATCCAGATTCAAAGCGGGTTGACAACCGGCGGCACAGACTTGCCACGGTAATGAGACATGACCGCGCAACAGCCAGCCATACTTTGAAATGATCGCGCAATGGCTCTGGCACGGGCCATTGGACCATGGTCTAAGCGCCCTGCCAGGCCGCTTCGGCGGGTCGCCTGTATCGCGCATGGGCAACTAGGAAAGTTCCCCGCTTATTTGCAATAAGTTAGCAGTTTACCCCGCCCCAATGTGTGACTACACTCGCTATCAACGAACAGTAAAACCCACCTGCGTGGCCGGCGTATTCATGCGTTCCAATGTTCGTCACGCCCCGCCACAGCCGACGTACAGGAGTGATTACAGTGTCCAGACTTGCAGAGTTTCGTGCTGCGGAAAAAGCGCTCCAGGAACAGATGGCGCAACTGGAAGCGTTGAAAAAAGATGCCGGGTTAAAACGCGAAATCGAGTTCGAGCAGAAACTCGTCAACCTGATGAAAAGCTACGACAAAAGCCTGCGCGATGTCATAGCCATACTTGACCCCAAAGCCGGGGCGCGCGCCACCAGCCCTGCCCCCAAACAGCACCGTCGCCCGCGGGTGGTGAAGGTTTACACACACCCCGAGACCGGCGAGCGGATCGAGACCAAAGGCGGCAACCACCGCGGCCTCAAAGCCTGGAAAGAGCAGTATGGCGCCGCCGAGGTGGAAAGCTGGGCTCGCTGATGAAACATCAACACGTGCTTCACACTTTTTTCACAAGGGCTGGCTCAGTATCGAGGCAGCTAAAGGACTAGCGACCCCATCACGCGCCCGCACATGCGGGCCTCTAATTCCAGCGCCCTGCACTCGTGCAGGGCGCTTTCATTTGCGCAATCGGCGCACTGACGTATCATGGCCAGCCTGTCTGTTTTGCCGGCGCCCAGTGCCCGGCCCTGCCTCAGGAGTTCCCATGAGCCTGCACGATCTGCAAACCTTGCCTGGTGTCACCGCACAACCCGACGCCGCCACTGCCCAATTCGTCTTCAACCACACCATGCTCCGGGTCAAGGACATCGTTAAGTCGCTGGACTTCTACACCCGTGTGCTGGGCTTTCGCGTGGTAGACAAGCGTGATTTCCCCGAAGCCGCTTTCAGCCTGTACTTCCTGGCCCTGGTCGACCCGGCGCAGATTCCCGCCGATGACGCCGCCCGTCACCAGTGGATGAAATCGATCCCTGGCGTGCTGGAGCTCACCCACAACCACGGCACCGAGAACGATGCCGATTTCGCCTATCACGATGGCAATACCGACCCACGCGGCTTCGGTCACATCTGCGTGTCGGTACCCGATGTACGCGTCGCCTGTGCGCGCTTCGAAGCGCTGGGTGTACCGTTCCAGAAGCGCCTGCAGGATGGGCGCATGAACCACCTGGCGTTCATCAAGGACCCGGATGGTTACTGGGTCGAAGTGATTCAGCCGGCCGACCTCGCAGGCTAAGCGTTCGTCGGGGGCGGGAACCACCGCCCCCCTTGCTGTGGTATATGAAGGTAATCGCTTCCCATGCCACAGCGAGGTAAGAACCATGCAATCCCTTCACTGTGAATACCGCAAGCACACCATCACCGCCAGCGTGATGCCCCATCCTGACTCGCCCCTGCCCTACGCCGCCGGTTGCCTGATCACCGCCCCTGATGGCCATACCAGCAGGCGCCTGTCGATGCCGATGAAGTTCTTCTCCGACCTGGAACGTGCCCAGCATGTGTCGCTGGCCCACGGTCGAGCGCTGGTCGACCAGCAACTGGACGCCGGCACCAAGGTGTTCTGATTGCCCCCTTGACCTGTAGCGGCCTCTTCGCCAGCACAGCTGCCATACCGCGAAGGGGCCGCTGCTGGTGCAATCAGATTTCGCGAGCGTACGCCACGGCGGCATCGACTTGCGCCGGCGTCGGCCTCACACCTGTGTACAGCACGAACTGCTCCAGCGCCTGCAGCGCAATCACCTCGAGCCCGGTAATCACAGGTTTGCCCAGCGCTTGGGCGCGGCGAATCAACGGTGTTTGCGCGGGCATGGCCACCACATCGAACACCCGCTCTGCAGCAGCGATGGCGATCTCCGAAAACGCCAGCTCTTCAGCTTCTGCGCCCCCCGCCATGCCGATTGGCGTGACATTCACCAGCATCGGCGGGCAGATATCGCCGAGTTCTGGCAGCCAGCGGTAGCCGCACATATCCGCCAGCTGCTGCCCCGCCTGGGCATTACGCGCGACGATGGTGCCTTCGGCAAAGCCGGCATCGCGCAAGGCGCTGGCAACGGCCTTGGCCATACCGCCGCTGCCGCGCAGGGCGAAAGCGGTTGCCGGATCGACCTGGTGCCGGGTCAACAACTGGCGTACGGCCAGATAGTCGGTGTTGTAGGCTGTGAGGCGACCGTTGGTGTTCACCAAGGTGTTGACCGACTCGATGGCCGCTGCCGACGGATCGATCTCGTCTACCAGCGCCATGCACGCTTCCTTGTATGGCATCGATACCCCACACCCGCGTATGCCCAAGGCTCGAATTCCCGCTACCGCGGCCGGGAGGTCGTCGGTGCGCATGGCCTTGTAGTAATAGTCCAGGCCCAACTGTTGGTACAGGTGGTTGTGAAAGCGCACGCCGAATGTACCGGGGCGGCCTGCCAGGGAAATGCACAGCACGGTATCCCTGCCGGGAGTTGTCGACATAGCCTGCTCCTGAGTCATGACTGAAACGTTTGTGCAGCGTACCAGAGGCAACCGCTGGTCGTCCCTTACACAACCTTTACCATTGCCCTGCGCGCAATTGATAAATACCGGAGTCATATTAGTGACACCCCACTTTGGGGGTTTACTCGCGAGGTTGATATGAACCGTCTCATTCCCGGAATCGCCCTGCTGGTCGGCGCTTTGGCCATCAGCGGGCCTGCAGCTGCCCACGGTGGTTACGGCCATGGCGGCGGTTGGTACGGACCGGGCCCGCTACTGGGCGCTGCCGTGGTTGGCGCGGTGGTTGGCGCTACGGTGTCTGGCGGGCACGACCGTACGGTGTACGTGGAACGCCAGCCGGTGTACTACCCGCCGCAACCGGTGTACGTGCAGCCGCCGCCGCAGCCCGTCTATTACCAGCCTTATTATGCGCCGGCCCCGCCACCGCCAGGCTACCGGGCCTACTACGGCCCGCCACGGGTGTATTACGGCCCGCCACGCTGGTAAGGGTTGATAGAAGTAATGACCACTATCGACAACGTTGATTTCAAACCCTGGTAGCGGCTGGGTATGGTAGGCCCATGTTTCACAGGAGGTCCCCATGGCCACTATCCAGATCATGTCCGTTGTCGGCAGCGCTGTACCGGTTTCACTGCGTGAACAAGGCCTGTTGGCCTGCTGGTACCTGGTGCGCAACGGCGAGGCTGTGAGTGGGCCGGTGCCGACCCTCGCCCAAGCCCGCGCATTGGCTGAACTGTTGCAACCAGGCACTTTGGCAGCCTGACCCGAATTTGTTGTGCGTTGCTCCCTACGCCCTTGTGCCCGCCGAAATGGCGGGCTTTTTTTTGTCTGGCCATGGTGGGTGCGGGTCGTCGGTCGTTTCACGCCCTGGCCCGGGCCAGTTGACTGGTCAGGACCACGACCCTGCCTTGCAAGCGGCCGACGGTGACCACCAGTTCATTGCGCTCCTTGGCGAAATGCTCAGCCTTGGCCTCCGCCTCACGGCGGGCATCGCGCTCGCTATCCAGCAGCTCGGTCAGGCGGCGAATCACGGCAATGTCTGCATTGTCCAGCGCGCGGTCTGCCGCATCTCTGGACAGCCATTTGCGCAGCCATAGAAAGGCCCCGAACAACACGGTGCCTGTACCACCCAGCCACGTGAGGGTGCCTGGGCCGAGGTCGGTGGGATCCTTGTAAACCTCTTTGCTGACGAAATGGACAATCCACGGCATTGCATCGCCGTGGCTTTTATTGTTTGGAGGTTTAATTTAGCCTAGGGGTAAATTTACCTCAAGGGAAATTTAGCCATGCGCACATTTAGCAGAGAGCTAAACACTGGCATGCTTCGCCTTATGGACATCTATGAAATCCGCAAGCAGAACCTGGTCAAGCTGATCGCCGACCAGAAAAAGGGCGCCTGCGCCGAGCGCTGGGGCATGGCGCCTGCGCACCTGAGCCAGATTCTCTCCAACAGGACCGCCAAGAACCTGGGCGACGACGTGGCGCGGCGGATCGAGGGTATCGAAGGCTTGCCACGCGGCTGGTTCGACGCGCTGGCGCCCGGCGATCACCCGCAGGCCTCGGGCGGGCCTGCCGACGGCGCGCTGTGCGCCGCCGACCTGGTCAAGCAGATGCTGGCAAAAAGTGGCAAAGGCATCCCCGAAGAAACCCGCCAGAGGCTGCTGGCCGCGGCTGCCGAGCCCGCGGAAACCGTATTGCTGCAGGCCGACCACGGCCGGCCCGGCCTGGTGGGCGATGAGGTATGGATTGCCCACTATGATGTGCGCGCAGCCATGGGCGGCGGCCAGATCCCCCATGACTACCCGGAAATGTTCAAGGATGTGCGGGTCAGCCCCAGCCACCTGCGTGAACTGGGTGTGGAGTTCAGCGAGCACCACCACCTGAAGATGGTCACTGGCTGGGGCCAATCGATGGAGCCCACCATCAGGCACCGTGACCCACTGATCGTCGATGTGAGCATTCGCGAGTTCGTGGGCGACGGGATCTACTTTTTCGCGTGGGGTGACCATATCTACATCAAGCGCCTGCAGATTGCCGATGACGATCATTTCGAGATGATTTCCGACAACTCACGGCACAAGGACCGCCTGATTCGCCGCGAAGAAACCTATATCCAGGCCAGGGTCCTGCTGGTGTGGAATGCCCACCTCGTGTAAGGCGCCACCTGCCCCGGCAGCGGCCTGGCGCCGGTATTTCAGAACGGCGCAGCAGGCATCAGTGACCCACAGCCCTGCTCGGCGCTCACTTCGTCAAACTGCTGGCCGGCGTGGCGCTGCCAGCGCACCAGCACGCTGCCATCAGGGTTGAAGGTCAGGTCCAACTCGGGTGTTTCCAGCAGCAGCCCCATCACCTCTTCCCATTCCGCGTCGCCATCGCTGTGCAGGCGATGCACCAGCACCCAGCGCTGGGTCTGGGCCACAGGGTGGTTGATCATCGACGATACCCGCAGGCTCAGGCGCTCTACACCCGACATTCCCGGGGGCTGAAGGGTGGTCGACGCTGTTTGCATAGGCATATTGTCATCCTGATATATGTATATTTGTACAGTACCTGGCGAAAGCTTATCGCACAGCCAAATCCAGCGTAAAGGCCTTGCCCTGAAAATTTTCGCCAACAGGTAATTTCACCCACAGCGCAATTTTTAGCTTTAAGCTATTGACATTTAATTTAGCCATTGGCTAACTCTCAACCAGGCAGCATGCAGTCTGCCATTCAAACCTGGCTGTTCATGAGGAGTTACCATGGCCGTAGACATCAGCAACCTCTTGATCGCCACCCCGGTGGCAGTATCCGCAACCAACCCCGTTGCCCTCGAACTTGACGGTGACGAAGCCATTGCCCGCCTCCCAGAGGTGGTCACGCTACTCAGTGACGGCTCGATCCAGTTTTCTGCGCCGACCAAAGGGGCGTCGAGCAAGAGTACCCACCGCACCCGCTGTGAATGGACCGAGACCCGTTCCTGGACGCTGGCCAGTGCCGCGGACCATTGGAGCCGTCAAAGCATGACGTTGACCAAGGTCAACGCAGCGCAGAAGGTGGTCATTGCCCAGATGCACGTGCGCGGCGACGACGGCCCGCCCGTCAAGGTGTTCTGGAAGAAAGGTGATATCACCTTGGGCTTTCGCCAAACCTATGACCAGGCTGACCCGGTGAATTCGACGGTGCTCAAGGGCGTACCGCTGGGCGCGCAGTTCGGCATCAGCCTGCACGTCACGGCACAGGGCCTGGTCACGGTCACCGCAAGCTGCAAGGGAGCAACCGGTACTTCAGGTGGTTTGCAACTCGACGGCAGTTGGGCTTCGCGCCTGTTCGAATTCCACGGCGGCGTTTACAACCAGATCGACTACAACGACCAAACGCCGGTCGACGATGGCTCGATCTGCATTATCAGCGACCTGACGTTGATACATGGCTGAGGCGACAACGCCCTTTGCGTGCCGGCCCTCCTGTTCACGGGTCGGTACCGGACCTGATCAGAACCGAGCGCTCAGTTTGCCCCCGCCCCTATCACCGTTCGGCGCACTTCATGAACAGCACATGAAGGGTACACAATGGGTACGGGATTAAATTTCGTTCACGTTGCGCCCTTTAGATATAAGGCATTCGACAGCCGTTCAGCCATACTCCAGAATGCAGCGGTTTTTGGGGGAAAACCCTTGCACAGCCAACGACATACCAACCTTTAGTGAGCCTCAACGTGAAAACATCCCTGTCCATTCTCAGCCTGCTGCTGTTGCTCACAGGTACCGCGGCGCTGCCGTCGACCGCTGCTGCACAACCCCCGGCCAAGGTGCAACGCGACCCCTCCAAACTGCACCTGGCGTCGGGCAGCGCGCTGCTGATCGACCTCAATACCAACCAGGAGCTGTACTCGAACCACGCCGACCGCGTGGTACCGATCGCTTCGGTGACCAAACTGATGACCGCGATGGTGGTGCTGGACGCCAAGCTGCCCATGGATGAGATGCTCACCATGACCATCGCCAACAACCCGGAGATGAAGGGCGTGTATTCACGGGTACGCCCCGGCAGCCAGCTCAATCGCCGCGAGACCCTGCTGATTACCTTGATGTCTTCGGAAAACCGTGCAGCCAATAGCTTGGCCAATGCCTACCCCGGTGGCTACCCGGCATTCATCAAGGCGATGAACGCCAAAGCCCGCAGCCTGGGCATGGCCCATACCCGCTACGTAGAACCTACCGGGCTTTCGACGCAGAACGTGTCGACTGCGCGCGACCTGTCCAAGCTGCTGATGGCCTCGCGCAAGTACCCGATGCTGAGCGAGCTGTCGACCACCCGCGAGAAGACCGTGGCCTTCCGCAAGCCCAATTACACCCTGGGCTTCCGTAACACCGACCACCTGGTGAACAAGAGCAACTGGGACATCAAGCTGACCAAGACCGGTTTTACCAACGAAGCCGGGCACTGCCTGGTGCTGTTGACCCGAATGGATAACCGCCCTGTGGCGATGGTCATCCTGGATGCCTTCGGCAAGTACACCCATTTCGCCGATGCCAGCCGCCTGCGCCAATGGCTGGAAACCGGTGCAGCCAAGCCAGCGCCGGCGGTGGCCATGCAGTACAAGGCAGATCGCCAGGGCAAAGGGCGCGTAGCGGCCGAGTAAGCTGGCCCGAACTCACAGGCCACGGCGCCGTCAGGCCGTGGCGCTGACCATTGAGCCGGAGCTGCTGCCACCCTCTTGCTGCAGCAGCGCCAGCAATTGCGCGGTAGCGGCCATGATCTGACCGTTGAGGGTGGCGATGCTTGCCTGTTTGGCACCGACCGCAGCCGCCTTGGATGTCTCATCCATCTTGCTGTTCTGCAACGCGGCAAGCTGCTTCTGCTGCTCGGCCAATTGCTTCTGCAAGTCCTTGATCAACTGTTGCAGGGCGCTTACCGCCTCCGACCCACCAGTGCCCGCTGTATCCGTTGCCTGTGCCTGGCTACCCGCGGATACCCTCAGGCTGTCGCTGCTGATTTGCAGTGGGCCCACCGCTTCGCCGGCCTGCTTGGCCTGGTCGCGTTCAGCGGCGGCATTGGCGCTGCGCGCCTGCGCCGATACGCCATTGATCATGAGGTTGCCAGCTGTGATGACGGCCATGTCGGTCCCTTTCTGAAAGATCGGTCTTTGCGCTAACCATCCTATCGGCCACTTCGCGTCGCGCTTTAGCCAATTAAATTCCCTGCCGGCTGTTTCGTTACACCTCATCATGAGCCCCCCCTTGGCCGACCTGCCGCCCCCTGCGCAGGTTGGCTTCATCGCTTGAAACATTTGCTTTCATTTTAATCGGCAGGATTTCGATTCTCATTCGTCCTTATCAGTACAGCCCTCTTTGGTTGGGCGCACGCTCGACCACCCATTGCAGAAGACCGTCTGATGGCCAAACCCTTGAAAAAATCCAAATCCAGGCTGTGGTTCCTGGTGCACAGCTGGCTCGCCTTGCCGATCTGGTTCTTTGTATTGATCGTCTGCTTCACGGGCATGCTCGCGGTGGTCAGCCAGGAAATCGTCTGGCTGGCCAACCCGGATGTACGTGCCAGCAAGCCGGACACCGACGCCGAACGCCTCAGCTTCCAGCAGGTGCTGAACGCCCTGCACAAAGCAGAGCCGGATATGGTCGTGCAGTCCATCATCCAGCCCGACGGCTCACACTTCGCCCTCACGGCCAATGTGACCTTCCCGGACGGCACCACCCCGACCCTTTACGTCAATCCCTACACCGGTGCGATTCAGGGCAAATCCCCTGACTTCAACTTCGAAGCCTTCACCCGCGCCCTGCACGGCTGGTGGCTGGTGCCCTTCACCAACGGGTTCAGCTGGGGCTGGTACCTGGTGTCGATCCTCGGTCTGCCCATGCTCGCTTCACTGGTAACCGGGCTGGTGGTGTACAAGAAGTTCTGGAAAGGCTTCTTCAAACCGGTACGTACAGGCCACGGTTCGCGCATCTTCTGGGGCGACCTGCACCGCCTGGCCGGTGTCTGGTCGATCTGGTTCATCGCGGTCATTTCCATCACCGGTACCTGGTTCCTGATCCAGGCAATTCTGTTCGACAACCACATCAGCATTTCCAGCGAGCCGATCGTGCCGGTCATCGCTCGCGACGAAGTGCCCCAGACCGCCGATGGCAGCCCAGCCCCACGGATCGACCTCGATGAAGCGGCACGCATCGCTGGCCTGGCGATTCCAGGGCTGGAAATCAACTTCATTGCGTTGCCTGCCACCGCTTACAGCCATATTTCCATGGGCGGGCGGGGTTGGTATCCGCTGATGTTCCAAAGCGCCGAGGTCAACCCCTACACGCGCAAGGTGGACAGCCAGTTCCTGCTGGGCGACCGCTCCGCCCTGGAGTTCGTCACCGAGTCCATGCGCCCCCTGCACACCGGTGACTTCGGCGGCCTGCCGATCAAGCTGATCTGGTTCTTCTTCGGCCTGGTGCTCACCCTGATGGTGTTCAGCGGCTTGCTGATCTGGACAAAACGTACCGCACAAGCCACCGCTGCCGCGCTGAAGCGCAGCGAACGCGCCCCCCGCACTGTGCCCACCCGGACCTCGCTGGAGATGCAACGATGAGCCCCACCCAGGCCGTGCCCGTCAGCCCGCTTAAACAGTGGTGGTTGAAGTGGCGCTTCCACTTGAACATCCTGCTGATCCTGATCCCCCTGGGTTTCATGCCCAAGTATTTCAGCGACGCCAAGCTGTTCCGCGGCGAGGCAGGGCTGGGGGCGAATGTGATCACCGGCATCCAGGCCGGCCCCTACACCCTTGACCTGGCGGAACTGCGTGACGAAGCGCCCCGCAGAGACGGCCCGGCAGGCGACTTCAAGGTATTCAGGGCAGCGCTGTGCAAGTCGTGCGTCAACGACGTGAAGGCCGTTTACCTGCGCATCGGCAAACCGCGCAGCCTGCGGGCGGCGGGCACGATTTTCTTCGGCGCGCCCTACGCCATGGCCACCAACCTGCCGGTCCCTCCGCGCACCAAACCCGACGCCCAGATCTGGATCACCGTGGAAGGCTGGGACGGCAGCATGCACCAGGCGTCTGTCCCGCTGGCCAAGGCATCGCCAGCCACCGTGGCCTGGCTCGAGAACAAAGGAGGCAAGAAATGAAATACCTGCTGCGCACCCTCGCCCTGCCCTTGCTGGCACTGGCCGCAAGCCCGGCATTGGCCCACAACCCCATGTGCGAATGCGAAGAACTGGCCAGCGGCCAAGTCAAGTGCACCGGTGGTTTCTCGGACGGCAGTGGCGCCCCCGGGGTAACCCTGGATGTGATCGGCTATGACGAGCAAGTGCTGGTCGGCGGCAAGCTTGGCGACGATTCGACCCTGACCTTCAAGCGCCCGGACGGCGAATTCTACGTACTGTTCGACGCCGGCCCCGGGCACGTGGTGGAAGTCGACTACGCCGACATCGCCCAGCCATGAGCCGCGCTCACGTGATTCGCCCGGCCGGGGCCGGGCACGAAACCCTGTACGTGCTGTTGGCCAGCTTGCTGATAGTGGCGTTGGCAGCTGGCGTGGTGTCGCTGCGCGGCGAGCGCGAGGACGAACAGGCCATCGCCAGCCACCAGATCGACGCCCGCCGCGACCTCACTGCGGCCGAGCAAGGCCTCTACACCGACCTGCGGGTGGCATTCGACGAGATCCAGTTGCTGCGTGAAGAAAACGCCGCTGCACCTGGGGTACAGGCCCTGGCCGATGAAGGCCTGCCACCATTCGTGGTCGACGCCGGCAGCCAGAGCCGGGGCAGTCACCAGTGGACCTGGCTGGTGCCCGGCGCCTACCTGGGCCGCAGCCAGGCACCCGAAATTGCCGGCAGCCTGCTGCTGATCCTGCCACCCGACAGCACCGGCCAGGCCGATATCTGGTTGCGCCGCGACAGCGCCGCAATCATCCCGGATGACCTCGGCCAGGCGGCACTGATCGCCGCTGGCTGGCAACAGGTGGTCAGCCACTACGACGCCGGGGTTACCCGCGAACACCGCCACTGAACCGAAGGACTCGCCCATGTTTCGCTCCACCCTCGCCCTGCTCCTGGCCCTGGCCCTGCCGGCAATGGCTCTGGCCGATAACGGCAAGCCGCTGCGTATCGGCATCACCTTGCACCCCTACTACAGCTACGTGAGCAACATCGTTGGCGACAAGGCCGAGGTGGTGCCGCTGATTCCGGCGGGCTTCAACCCGCACGCCTACGAGCCCCGGGCCGAAGACATCAAGCGCATCGGCACCCTGGACGTGGTGGTGCTCAATGGCGTTGGCCATGACGACTTTGCCGACCGCATGATCGCTGCCAGTGAAAAACCTGATATCGCCACGATCGAGGCCAACCAGAACGTACCGCTGCTGGCAGCTACCGGCATTGCCGCACGCGGTGCCGGCAAGGTGGTCAACCCGCACACTTTCCTGTCGATCAGCACGACCATTGCCCAGGTCAACAACATTGCCCGCGAGCTGGGCCGGCTCGACCCGGACAATGCCCGGTTCTACACGCAGAACGCCCGGGCCTACGCCAAACGCCTGCGTGGCTTGCGTGCCCAGGCACTGGCCAAGGTCACCGAGGCCCCCACCGCTACCTTCCGCGTGGCCACCATCCACGCTGCCTACGACTACCTGGTCCGCGACTTCGGCCTGGAAGTGACCGCCGTGGTCGAACCCGCCCATGGTATCGAGCCGAGCCCGGCGCAGCTGAAGAAGACCATCGACCAGCTCAAGGCACTGGACGTGAGGGTGATCTTCTCGGAAATGGACTTCCCCTCAGCCTATGTCGAAACCATCCAGCGTGAGTCTGGTGTGCGCCTTTACCCCCTTACCCACATTTCCTATGGCGAATACACCAAGGACAAGTACGAAGTGGAAATGAAGCGCAACCTCGACACCGTGGTCCGCGCCATTCAGGAGAACCGCGCATGACCGCCGCTGCCAACCTGGCAACGGCCTGCGGGCCGCGCATCACCTTTGCCGATATCGACCTGACCCTGGGCCGCACCCGTATCCTCGAACAGGTCAGCTTCACCGTCGCCCCGGGCAGCGTGCACGCCATCGTCGGCCCCAACGGCGGCGGCAAGAGTTCGCTGATCAAGACCCTGCTCGGGCAAATGCCCCACCATGGTGAACTGACCCTGCACTGGCCAGGGCAAGGCGAGGTGATCGGCTACGTCCCGCAGGCCCTGGAGTTCGACCGCGGGCTGCCAATGACCGTGGATGATTTCATGGCCGCCATGTGCCAGCGGCGCCCGGCCTTCCTGGGTTTGTCGCGCAGGGTGCAGCCTGCCATCGATGCTGCGTTGGCGCGGGTTGGCATGCTGGAAAAGCGCAAGCGGCGCATGGGGGCCTTGTCGGGCGGTGAGCGCCAGCGGGTGCTGCTGGCCCAGGGGCTCATCCCCGAACCACAGCTGCTGGTGCTGGACGAGCCGATGTCGGCGCTCGATGAAGCCGGCATTCAGGTGTTCGAACAACTGCTGCTGGCCTGGCGCCAGGCGGGGACCACTGTGTTGTGGATCGAACACGACCTGGAAGCGGTGCTGCGCCTGGCCGACCGGGTTACCGGGCTGAGCCGCCAGGTACTGTTCGACGCCCCGCCAGCCCAGGCCCTGACGCCGGAGCGCCTGCTGGGCCTGTTTTCCGTCCACCCGCGTAGCGAGAGCATTGCCTGATGAGTTTCGAAACCTTTCGCCAAACGGTCCAGGACTGGGCCACTGCCGGCTACCTGCCCGAGGCGCTGGCCTATGGCTTCGTGGTCAATGCCTTGCTCGCCGGCCTGATGATTGGCCCGGTGCTGGGTGGCCTGGGCACCCTGGTGGTGGTCAAGCGCTTTGCATTCTTTTCCGAAGCGGTCGGCCATGCCGCACTGACCGGCGTGGCTATCGGCATCCTGCTGGGCGAGCCCTATACCGGGCCTTATGGCAGCCTGTTCGGTTACTGCCTGCTGTTCGGCATCCTGCTGAACTTCCTGCGTAACCGCACCGGGTTGTCACCGGACACACTGATCGGCGTATTCCTCTCGGTGTCGCTGGCGCTGGGCGCCAGCCTGCTACTGATGCTGGCGGGCAAGATCAATGTGCACATCCTCGAGAACGTGCTGTTCGGTTCGGTGCTGACCGTGAGCGGGCAGGACCTGGTGGTACTGGGCATCGTCGCCATGCTGGTGCTGGCCTTGGCGCTGCCGCTGTACAACCGCATCATGCTGGCCAGCTTCAACCCGCAGTTGGCTGCTGTACGCGGGGTGGCGGTGAAAACACTGGACTACCTGTTCGTGGTGCTGGTGACCCTGGTCACCGTGGCTGCAGTGAAGGTGATCGGGGCCATTCTGGTCGGTGCGTTGCTGGTGATCCCGGCTGCCGCCGCGCGCCTGGTCAGCCAGTCACTGAAGGGCTTTTTCTTCCTCTCGGTGCTCATCGCCACCATCAGCACGTTGTTCGGCATCCTGCTACCGATCGTGTTCGACCTGCCGGTGCCGTCGGGTGCCGCGATCATCCTGGTCGCCGGTCTCTGCTTCGCCCTCGCTGCGCTCGCCCGCGCCCTCGTTCCCCGCCTGCAAGGAAACCCGGCATGAACCTGAAACACCTGACCCTGGCACTGGCCCTGGCCAGCCTGCCGTCGCTGTCTTTCGCCACGCAGGTGCTGACCACCTTGCCGATCACCCACAGCCTGGCCAGCGCCCTGCTCGAGGGGACCGGCGTACAACTCAAGCGCGCAGCCCCGGCCAACCTGCCGGCCAGTCGCCAGCCGTCGTACTTCAGCGGCCGTGGTGGCGCCAGCCTGGACAAGGCTGCGCAACAGGCCGATGCGGTGATCGGCGTACGTTCGATCTGGCGCGACGACCCGCTGTACCCGATGGCCCGGCGCAGCAATATCCGCATTGTCGAGATCGATGCCGCACGACCGGTGGACGGCGCATTGCCAGGTATCGCGGTGAGTGGCGACGATGCCTACAACGCCTACCCGTGGCTGAACCCGACCAATCTGGGGCGCATGGCCGACGTCGTGGCCAACGACCTGGAACGCCTTGCGCCGAGCGAAAAAACGAAAATCCAGGGCAACCTGGCCGCGCTCAAGCGCCAGCTGTTGGAACTTGCCGCCAGCAGCCAGACGCAGTTGGCCAAGGTCGACAACCTCACAGTGGTCAGCCTGTCGCCGCGGTTGGGTTACCTGGCCAGCGGCCTGAACCTGGATGTGGTGCAGCAGCCGCTGCCAACGGCGTGGGATGCTGCCGCGCTGAAGGCGCTGGAGGCCAACCTGAAGGCACAGGATGTGGCGTTGGTGCTGGACCATCGCCAACCGGAGCCGGCGCTGGCCGCAGCGATCCAGGCGGCCGGCGCGAAGCTGGTGGTGGTGGACAGCGACCCGGATGATGCGTTTGCCGGGTTGAAGGCCAGTGTCGAACAAGTCGTCGGGGCACTTGGCGAAAGCTGATCAACAGTCCGTCGCAAATCCTGGGGCCGCTTTGCGGTCCTTTCGCGCTGCAAGACCGCGCCCGCCTCGGCAGGGGCGACATTGACAGTTCACCTGGGCGCTAGCGCTTCATGCACCGTTGGTAACGCTCGTCCACCCGCCCTGCAAACCACGCCGTGGTCAGCTTGCGGGTAATCTTCGGGCTCTTCAGTTCGATCCCCGGCAGCACCGCTCGCGGGAGCGGCTTGCCAGCGGCCGCGTCGGCCAGGGCAAATACCCCGGCGTACAGCTTGCTGTCCTCGAACGCCAGGCTGTCGCCGTCCTCCAGTTGGCGGCGAATCTGCGGGTTGCGCAGCCCCAGCTTCCCGCCCACTTTGCGCGCCGCCGTTTCGGTCGCGCCCGGCATGATCGACCCCGGTGCGATCAGGTCGCCGTCCAGCGCCAGGCGCACACCCGTGACCTTGCTCAGCGCCGCTTGAAACGCCGCATTGCGGCTGGCGTACCAGCCGGCATTGAAATCGGCGAAGCGGTAGAGCGGGCGTTCGTAGCTGGCTGGGTAACCCAACAAGTGGGCGATACCGAAGTACATGCCACCGCGCCGGGTGAATACCTCCTGGCGAATGCTGCCGTCATGGCTGTAGGGGTACCCCTGCGCATGCTGTTCGGCAAAGTCGATGCTGACCTGCATGGGCCCGCCGGTATGCACCGGGTTCAGCCCGCCAAGCAAGGTCCTGCCCAACGGGAGCCGGGCAATGACCTCGTCGTACAGTTCGCTCAACTGTTTCTCGCTGCGCACTGCCTGTAGCCGCTGCTGGTAGCTTTGGCCGTTGCCAGACGGCGTTTTCAACGCACCATCGATCAGCAGCCTGGGGATGTGCAGGCGCGCGGCGCGGCGGTCGATTTCTTCACGGGCGATACGCCCCAGGTTGGGCACCTGTGGGTCGTCAGTGAAGGTCGACTCCTGCTCGGTGACCGCCAACACGGCACACAGGTTGCTCTTGCTGGGGGGGATGCGCTGGGCCTCGAAGGCCACCTGGATGTCCTTGGCCCAGCCCTCGCGGTCGCGGGCTTGCGTGGGCAGCAACCGCAGCAGTTGGGCGCGAACCTCGGCCGGGTCCGCTGCGGGCACCTCTTCGCGGCGCCCGGCGCAACCTTGCAGCAGTGCAAGGGCCATCATGCCTGCCGCCCATAACCGGCCGTTCAGGGCTGTTCACCGACCAGGTAGGTCTTGCTGATATGGCGGAACAACGGATGCGCTGCACTCCCCATCAGTTCGAACAGCACCATTTCCCGGGTCACGACCTGCGCACCGGCTTCGCGCATGCGCGCCAGGCCCGCCGCCTTGCTGGCCGCCGTGCGGCTGTCACAGGCATCTTCGACCACGAACACCTGCTTGCCCAGCGCCAGCAGGCCGAGCACGGTCTGCAGCACGCAGACATGGGTTTCCATGCCACACACGATCACCTGTTCACGGGCCATCAGGCTGTCGGGCAAGCATTGGGCGGCAACGCAGGAAAAATGGCTTTTCTCCACCACCTGGGCGGCCGGTGCCACCGCCAGCAACTCGGCCAGGGTGTGGCCCAGACCCTTGGGGTACTGTTCGGAAATCACCACCGGCAGCTCCAGCTCGGCGGTCGCCGCCAGCAGCCAGCGGGCCCGCGCCCGGGTGCCTTCGGCGTCGCTCATGGCGCCGATGAGCTTTTCCTGGATGTCGACGACCAGCAGCGTGGCCTTGTGTGGATCGATCAGCATGCTCTGCCCCTTGCCTGGGAAAAGGCCTAGCCTCCCCCAGGCAAGCGGTGACGTCAATCAGGCGGACAGGCGCAACGGTTGCAGCGAGGCAGTGAGGGCGTCGAGCACACGGTCTTCATGCTCGTGGATGAAGAAGTGCCCGCCGGGGAACATCTGCAGCGAAAACTCGCCGTGGGTTTCTTTGCCCCAGGCCCGCAGTTGCTCGTCATTGGCCCGGTCATCAGTGCCGGCCAGCACATGCAGCGGGCAGCTCAGGGCCGGCCGCTGACGGTAGGCGTAGGTGCCGCACAGCAGGAAATCGGCGCGCAGTGTCGGCAAGGTCAGGCTCATCAACTCGGCATTGGCCAGCACTTCCTCGGGCGTACCTTGCAGCTCACGCAGCTCGCTGATCAGCTCGGCGTCGGTTTTTGGCTCGCGCCAGTGCCTGCCATCGTAATCTTCGCGCCGGGTCGGGGCCGCCGTGCCGCAGGCAAACAACGCCAGCGGCGCCGGGCAGCCCAGCGCTTGCAGCTCATGCGCCAGCTCGAAGGCCAGCAAGGCACCCAGGCTGTGGCCCAGCAACGCGTAGGGTGCATTGGCGGCCAGGCGCTGCTCGCTGGCCAGTTGCCGGGCCAGCGCCTGCATGTCGGTGTGCAGCGGCTCGGCCATGCGGGCGCCGCGCCCGGGCAGTTCCACCGGGCGCACCTGCACCCACGACGGCAGCTTGCGCCGCCAGCGGCTGTAGACCATGGCGCTGGCCCCCGAGTACGGCAGGCACAGCAGGTTCAGTGCGGTCACTGGGGGGCGGCTTCGGCCATTTTCTGGCGCAGGCTGAGGGGGCGCATGTCGGTCCACACCTCGTCGATATACGCCAGGCATTCCTTTTTCAGGCCGCTTTTGCCCACTGCACGCCAGCCGTTGGGGATGGCTTTGTAGTCGGGCCAGATCGAGTATTGCTCTTCATGGTTGACCACTACCTGGAACTGGATATCTTCGCGGTCGAATACAGAAGTCATTGCCTGCCTCCTTGAATGATGAAAACCGCTGCGCGCACTGGCGCAGGGGGCTTTCAAGTAGACGTAGCAAGGCGGCGGAAAATTAACTTCATCTCATGCATCGCGCAGCAGGTCGTGGGTATCGAGCAGGCGGAACGCAACCTCGGGATTGCGCTCCAGCCCGCGCCGAATCGCCGCCGGGATCGCCTGCCGGGTCTTGCGGCATAGTCCGGGCTGGTTATCCAGTTCGATGACGATGCCGCGCATGGTCCGCACTTCATTGAAGCCCGGGGCGATGTGCACGCGAATGCCGAGATTGTCGAACAGGCGTTGTTGCAGCCGCTGCAGGTCTTCAAGGTCCTTCAGGTTTTCCAGGCGGTCGAGCAGGCGCTTTTCTTCCTGGCGGGTCAGCAGGAGTATGCGCTGGGCGGTCTGCGGGTGGTCGGCCAGTTGTTCGCGGCCACAAATGCAGGCGCCAGGGGGACAAGGCTGGCGCAACGGTGGAGAGCTGGTCATGGGCCAAGCATAGCCAGTTTTTGCGGGTGCTTGTAGAAGCGGTCTTCTTATCGCCCGTGCCCTGGCTTTACAACTGCAGCAAGCGCTCGCGCAGGAAGTTCACGAACCCCTGCACCGGCCGCGCCACCTGGCGGTGCTGCGGGTACACTGCCGACAGCTGCAATGCCGGCGGGCGCCAGTCATCCAGCACCGTGACCAGGCGACCATCGGCCAGCGCTTGCCCTACGATGAAGGTCGGCAGGTAAGTCACCCCCATGCCGGCAATCGCCGCGTCCCTCAGGATTTCACCATTGTTCGCGCGCATGCGCCCGGCCACCTGAATCGCCTGGGCCTTGCCAGCCTGCCGAAACTGCCACTGCACCTGCCGCGAATGCCCATAGGGCAGGCAGTCATGCCCGGCCAGGTTCTCCGGCCTGGCCGGCACACCGCGCGCCGCCAGGTAGCTCGGGCTCGCGCAGTACACCCGCTGCACATCGGCGATGCGCCGGGCGATCAGGCTGGAGTCCTCCAGCGCGCCAATCCGCAACGCCAGGTCATAGCCTTCGCCGATCAGATCCACCGCCCGATCACTGAGGTCCACCTCCACATCCACCTGCGCATGCAACTGCAGGAACTCGGTCAGCAAACAGCCCAGGTGCGCCATGGCGAACGACAATGGCGCGCTCAGGCGCAAGGTGCCGCGCAAGGCCTGGGCCTGGCCGCTGATGTCGTGCTCCACCTGCTGCACTTCACCCAGCAGGCGCATGGCCGACTGGTAGTACTGCTGCCCCAGCGGCGTGGCATCCAGGCGCCGGGTGGAGCGGTTGAGCAGGCGCACGCCCAGGCGCGCTTCGAGTTGCATCAGGCGCCGGCTCACCGATTGCTTGGACATCCCCAGGCGCTCGGCAGCGGCGGTGAAACTGCCGGCCTCCATCACCTGGGCAAAGATTCGCATGTCTTCGTAGGGGTTCATTGTCTCGCTCTTGGTGACAGTAAAACGCTTTATAGCGGCTTTTTCCCACGAGCGCACCTGCCTAATCTACGCACAGGTCGCAGCGATGGCCCAGCAGGCCAGGCAAGACGACCATTCCCGACACTTTCACAGAAAAGGATTCGCCCATGAACATTGTCCACAAAACACTCACCGCCTCGCTTCTGGCGCTGTCCGTTTCCAGCGCGTTCGCAGCGGGAAGCCCAGGCGTGGAGCAACGCACCCAGGCCTTCCTCGAAGCCCTGGAGCAAGGCGGCGGCAAGCCACTGGAGCAACTCAGCCCGAAAGATGCCCGCGCGGTGCTGACCGGCGCCCAGGCCTCGGTCAAGGTTGACCTCTCCGGGATCGAGGTGAAGGAACGCACCATCGAGGCCGACGGCCAGTCGATCAAGCTGCAGGTGGTTCGCCCGGCCAATGTCAAAGGGGCGTTGCCGGTATTCATGTTCTTCCATGGCGGTGGCTGGGTGCTCGGCGACTTCCCGACCCACCAGCGGCTGATCCGTGACCTGGTGGTTGGCTCTGGGGCAGTGGCGGTCTATGTCGACTACACCCCGTCGCCGGAGGCGCATTATCCAACCGCGATCAACCAGGCCTATGCCGCGACCCGCTGGGTGGCCGAGCACGGCCAGCAGATCGGCGTGGATGGCAAGCGCCTGGGCGTGGCTGGCAACAGCGTCGGTGGCAACATGGCGGCGGTCGTGGCGCTGAAGGCCAAAGAAGCTGGCACCCCGGCCCTGCGCTTCCAGCTGTTGCTGTGGCCGGTGACGGACGCCAGCTTCGAAACCGCTTCGTACAAACAGTTTGCCGAAGGGCACTTCCTGACCACCGGCATGATGAAGTGGTTCTGGGACAACTACACCACGGATGCCAAGGCGCGGGAACAGATCTACGCCGCGCCGCTGCGAGCTACCACCGAACAGTTGCAAGGCTTGCCGCCAGCGCTGGTGCAAACAGCCGAGTTCGACGTGCTGCGTGATGAAGGTGAGGCCTATGCCCGCAAGCTGAATGCCGCCGGCGTGCCGGTGACCTCGGTGCGCTACAACGGCATGATCCATGACTATGGGCTGCTCAACCCGCTGAGCCAGGTACCGGCGGTCAAGGCGGCAATGCGCCAGGCTGGCGCCGAACTCAAAGCGCACCTGAACTGAGCCCATGACCGGAAGACCTGCCCAGGCCCAATCGAGATGTTGGCGCTCGGTCACCTGGGCTTGGCCCGAATGCTGATAGAACTGCCAGTAGCCGCCACTTTTTTCCTGTGCGCAAATTGCAGCAAAGCCCACGATAGCTATGCGTGCGGCTGTGCTACTCCACTCAGAAAAAGGTGCTCGCCAATGTGGACACGAATAGCCTTGTCGCTTCTAACCCTGGGAAGTTTGATCGGTTGCGTGTCGCACACGTCCCCTGTGCTGCCTGCCCGTCCGCCCGCGCAGACTCAGGCACTCACAAGCGCAACAGCCAAGTCACAGCAGTTGATCGAATTGAACAAGCGGGGTGAACAGGCGGTTACGCAACTGAAAGTCTGGTACGACTCGGTCACCGAAGACTGTGGTGGGCCTGACAAACCCAGCTACCTGTGCAGCGGTTTTGAAATGCGTGCCACCGGTTTCAGCCCAGAATCGCTACCTTGGGACCCGAGCCGCAAGCACTTGGATAAAGGCGCCATAGCGTTTTCCTGGGTGCGCCGCGACACCAACTTCGGCAGGGCGGCGGAACGCTTCAATGGTTTTTTGTTCCCGCCGCTGCAGGCCATCCCGCACGGCAAGCTGCGCGAGCTCGAAGTACTGTGCACCTTCCCCATCGATGGTGGCACGGACAACCGCGAAACCGCGCAGGGGTGCGGCCCGCATGATGGGTTTGAGAGCACCACGGATGCGTGCCAGAAGGTCGGCGTGAAGGATGCCGAAGCGTGGTTGGCAACGTACAGCGAAGATGACATCAGAAAATCAAGAGTCTGCGGATGGGACCTTCGCGAAGCACCCGCGAACATGAAGGCCCGGTGGTTCGAGATGCCGTTAAAAGTCAGGGCAGGTTTGAGCGCCGATGCGTGGATGGGCTACAACGAGATTTTGCTCCCAGCCTGGCAAGTCGGCGTGGGCGCCGACTTGCCTGTTTTTGCATTTTTCTATGTCGAGGGTCAGACGCAGGCTGGCTTGCTGGCGCAGTTCGACCAGTTCCGGTATCACGCAGCGTATGGCCAGGCGGTGCCTGTAATCCGAATCAAGCTGCCCACGGCGAAGGATCAGGTTATGCAGCTCACCTACGATGAGCAAGACCAAGCGGTAGGTCGCCCCATCGTGCCTTCGGAGGTCGATTTCGAGTCCGAGCAGGTCGGTGACCGCAAGGAATTCAAGGTTGACCAAACGACATTCAAACTACATGGCACGGGTGGGATCAGCGACGATTCGCACAGCGGCGATGGAAGCGCCATAAAGGCAAAACATCTTACGTTCGACGGTTCAACCGAAATTCTGCTGCCTGGCACAGGTACCCGCCGCGTAAGTTACGACTGGGGGTGCAGTGATCTATGTACCAGAGATCTCACCTTTACGGACAACCACAAACGGCTGAGTGACCGTGACGGTATGCATTATGGGTCCGATGAGCTAACGGTGAACGGCCCTGAAATCCTGCACCTTCACATGGTTGAAGACGGCGTAAATCCGCGCATGGTCATCGACAACGTGCACGTTACGCAAGCGCCTTGAGCTTCTGTTTTGCCAGTAGTGGCCCTATCGCCGGCTCGCCGGCGTCAGGGGCATCAACCAACACTCACGGCCCCACCCCTTCAACGATGATCACCTCGGCCTTCGCTACCCCTTGGCGATGGCTGCACGCCTCCTGGTACAGCTCAGACCGGTAACACGCCACCGCCTGCGCGTAGGAATCAAATTCGATCACCACGCTACGCTGAGGTGTGGCCCGCCCTTCCAGCGCTTCGCTGCGCCCGCCACGGGCCAGAAAGCGGCCACCGAACGCCTGGAAGGCAGCCGGGGCGCGTTGGGTGTATTGCAGGTACTGCTCGGGGTCGGTCACGTCCACATGGGCGATCCAATAGGCCTTCATGCACTTCCTCCTGATTCGTCGACATTTGTGTATGATGGTATACCATAAAAATGACACCACCACAGCGAGCGTGCAACATGGCTTTCAACACCATCGAGGAACTTCTCGAGGACTACCGGCAAGGCAAAATGGTCCTGCTGGTGGATGACGAGGACCGCGAAAACGAAGGCGACCTGCTGATCGCCGCCGAGCGTTGCGACGCCCAGGCCATCAACTTCATGGCCCGCGAAGCACGGGGCCTGATCTGCCTGACCCTGACCGACGATCACTGCCAACGCCTGGGGCTGGAGCAGATGGTACCGGCCAACGGCAGTGTGTTCAGCACCGCGTTCACCGTGTCGATCGAAGCTGCCACGGGCGTCACTACGGGCATCTCTGCCGCCGACCGGGCACGTACCGTGGCCGCCGCCATGGCCCCCACGGCCCGCCCCGAAGACCTGGTCCAACCCGGCCATATATTCCCCCTGCGTGCCCGCGAAGGCGGCGTGCTGACCCGCGCCGGCCACACCGAAGCGGGTTGCGACCTTGCGCGCCTGGCCGGCTTCAGCCCGGCCTCGGTGATCGTCGAAGTGCTCAACGACGACGGCACCATGGCGCGTCGCCCGGACCTTGAGGTGTTCGCTGCACGGCATGGCATCAAGATCGGCACCATCGCCGACCTGATCCACTACCGCCTGAGCACCGAGCAGACCATCAAGCGCATCGGCGAACGTGAGCTGCCGACCGTGCATGGCACCTTCCGCCTGGTCACCTATGAAGACCGCATCGAAGGTGGCGTGCACATGGCCATGGTAATGGGCGACATCCGCCGCGAGCAGCCAACCCTGGTCAGGGTGCATGTGATCGACCCCCTGCGCGACCTGGTTGGTGCCGAGTACGCCGGCCCCGCCAACTGGACCCTGTGGGCGGCACTGCAGAAGGTGGCCGAGGAAGGCAGCGGCGTGGTGGTGGTCCTGGCCAACCATGAATCCTCGCAGGCATTGCTGGAGCGGGTACCACAGCTGACCCAACCGGTGCGGCCTTACCAGCGCGGGCAGTCCAAGGTGTACTCGGAAGTGGGCACCGGAGCACAGATTCTGCAGGACCTGGGGGTGGGCAAGCTGCGCCACCTGGGGCCGCCGCTGAAATATGCGGGGCTGGCGGGTTATGAGCTGGAGGTGGTGCAGAGCATTCCCTTTGAGCCAGGCCTGGTGGACTGACGCAGTGCCTTGTAGGCGCGGCCTTGCGTCGCGCCTACAGAGGTTCGCGCAAGCATGCAGAGGACAGAGTGATGGCCGGTCGCCTCATACCTCTTGCCAAAAGTTTGGAATACCATAATATGATATCCCGTAGACCTTAAGTCTGCTGGCCGGCATCCACAACGCCAGATGGCCATCGACACTATGTTTTAGCTGCTCCCCGAACACTATTGGCGGGCGCACCACAAGCCCAGCCTCGAATAACAAAAGCAACGAGGGCGTAACCATGCTGTTGAGCAAACGTGTAACCGCAGTGCTGTCTGCCAGCCTGCTGACCCTGGCATGTCAGGCCGCCCAAGCCGCCGACAGCCTCAACTTCGTCAGCTGGGGCGGGACCACCCAGGACGCCCAGAAAGAAGCGTGGGCCGTTCCCTTCACCAAAGCGACCGACATCAAGGTAGTCCAGGACGGCCCGACCGACTATGGCAAGCTCAAGGCCATGGTCGAGAGCGGTAACGTGCAATGGGACGTGGTCGACGTGGAAGCCGACTTTGCCCTGCGCGCCGCCAGCGAAGGCTTGCTCGAACCCCTCGATTTCACCCAGATCAAGCGCGACAAGATCGACCCACGCTTTGTGTCCGACCACGGTGTCGGCTCGTTCTTCTTCTCCTTCGTGCTCGGTTACAACGAAGGCAAGCTCGGTGCCAACAAGCCAGTCGACTGGGCCGCGCTGTTCGACACCAAGACCTACCCTGGCAAACGCGCCTTGTACAAATGGCCCAGCCCAGGCGTGCTGGAACTGGCCCTGCTGGCCGACGGTGTAGCCCCCGACAAGCTCTACCCGCTGGACCTGGACCGCGCCTTCAATAAGCTCGACACCATCAAGAAAGACATCGTCTGGTGGGGCGGTGGCGCTCAGTCGCAGCAATTGCTGGCCTCTGGTGAAGCTGCGCTGGGCCAGTTCTGGAACGGTCGCGTCTACGCCCTGCAGCAAGACGGTGCCCCGGTGGGTGTGAGCTGGAAGCAGAACCTGGTCATGGCCGATTTCCTGGTCATCCCCAAGGGCGCCAAGAACAAGGACGCGGCCATGAAGTTCCTGGCCAACGCCAGCAGCGCCGAAGGCCAGGCCGAGTTCGCCAACAAGACCGCCTACGCGCCGGTCAACGTCGACAGCGTAGCCAAGCTGGACAAGGACCTTGCACCCAACCTGCCTACCGCCCATGCCCAGGACCAGGTCACCCTCGACTTCGCCTACTGGGCCAAGAACGGCCAGGCCATCGCCGCGCGCTGGAATGAGTGGTTGGTCAAATGAAAGTCGCCATCAACGCCCTGCATAACGCCCAAGGTGCCCCCACGGGGGCCGGCGCTCCGGGCACCGTACCGCGGCGCGTGGGCCTGAGCCAGCGCTGGAAAGGCAGCCGCAACCTGCTGCCGGCCTTGCTGTTCCTGGGTCTGTTCTTTTTCGCCCCGCTGATCGGCCTGTTGCTGCGCGGGGTACTGGAGCCAACGCCCGGGCTGGGCAACTACGAGCAGCTGTTCGCCAACTCGGCTTACGCACGGGTGCTGTTCAACACCTTCTCGGTGGCCGGTGTGGTCACCCTGATCAGCGTGCTGCTCGGGTTCCCGCTGGCGTGGGCCATCACCCTGGTGCCCAAAGGCTGGGGCCGCTGGCTGCTGAACATCGTGCTGCTGTCGATGTGGACCAGCCTGCTGGCACGCACCTACTCGTGGCTGGTGCTGCTGCAGAGTTCGGGGGTAATCAACAAGGCGTTGATGGCCATGGGCATCATCGATGCCCCGCTGGAGATGGTGCATAACCTGACCGGTGTAGTGATCGGCATGAGCTACATCATGATCCCGTTCATCGTGCTGCCGCTGCAGGCGACCATGCACGCCATCGACCCGATGGTGCTGCAGGCAGGCTCGATCTGTGGCGCCAGCCCGTGGACCAACTTCTGGAAGGTGTTCCTGCCACTGTGCCGCTCGGGGCTGTTTTCCGGGGCGCTGATGGTGTTCGTGATGTCGCTCGGTTACTACGTCACCCCGGCACTGCTGGGCGGGGCGCAGAACATGATGCTGCCGGAATTCATCATCCAGCAGGTGCAGTCGTTCCTCAACTGGGGCTTGGCCAGCGCCGCCGCCGCACTGCTGGTGTTGATCACCCTGGTGCTCTTCTACCTGTACCTGAAGCTGCAGCCGGAGTCCCCGGTTGGCAACCCGAGGTAAACCGCCATGCTCCTTTCCCCCAATGCCATGGGCCGCCCGCTGCGCACAGGCCTGTACCTGACCACCGGGGTGATCGCAGCCTTCCTGCTGCTGCCGGTAGTGTTCATCGTGTTGCTGTCGTTCGGGTCGTCGCAGTGGCTGGTCTTCCCGCCGCCCGGCTGGACCCTCAAGTGGTACGGCCAGTTCTTTTCCAACCCCGAGTGGATGGAGGCTGCACTGGCCAGCTTCAAGGTGGCCGTGCTGACCACCGTTGCAGCGGTGCTGCTGGGGTTACCCAGCGCGTTCGCCCTGGTGCGTGGCCGCTTCCCGGGCCGTGAACTGCTGTACGGGCTGTTCACCATGCCAATGATCGTGCCGCTGGTGATCATTGCGGTGGCGGTGTACGCGCTGTTCCTCAAGCTGGGCTATACCGGCACGCTGTTCGCGTTCGTGGTCAGCCATGTGATCGTCGCCCTGCCCTTCACCATCATTTCGATCATCAACTCGCTGAAGCTGTTCGACCAGTCGATCGAGGATGCCGCCGTGATCTGCGGCGCGTCGCGCCTGCAGGCGATCTTCAATGTCACCTTCCCGGCCATTCGCCCGGGGATGATTGCCGGGGGCCTGTTCGCCTTCCTGGTGTCCTGGGATGAAGTGGTACTGAGCGTGATGATGGCCAGCCCCGACTTGCAGACCTTGCCAGTGAAGATGTGGACCACCCTGCGCCAGGACCTGAGCCCGGTGATCGCCGTGGCCTCGACCTTGCTGATCGGCCTTTCGCTGCTGGTCATGTTCATTGCCGCCGCCTTGCGCCGGCGCACCGAAAACGCCTGAGCGCGGAGATAACAACAATGAGTGCAGTGATCAAAGACAACGCGCACGGCAAGACCCTGGTCAGCCTGCGTGGCCTGAACAAGCACTACGGCGACTTCACCGCCGTGGACAACCTAGACCTGGAGATCCAGGAAGGCGAGTTTCTGACCTTTCTCGGCTCCAGTGGCTCGGGCAAGTCCACCACCCTGTCGATGCTGGCCGGTTTCGAAACGCCGAGCAGCGGCGAGATTCTGGTCGACGGCCAGTCGCTGGTCAACGTGCCGCCGCACAAGCGTGATATCGGCATGGTGTTCCAGCGTTACTCGTTGTTCCCGCACCTGAACGTGCGCGACAACATCGCCTTTCCGCTGGCCATTCGCAAACTCAATGCGGGCGAAACCAGCAAGCGCGTCGATGCCATGCTCAAGCTGGTGCAACTGGAACAGTTCGCCCAACGCAAGCCGTCGCAGATGTCCGGCGGCCAGCAGCAACGTGTGGCGATTGCCCGCGCGTTGGTGTACGAGCCACGCATTCTGCTGATGGACGAGCCGCTCGGGGCCTTGGACAAGAAGCTGCGTGAAGACCTGCAGGACGAGCTGCGTCAGCTGCACCGCCGCCTCGGCATCACCATTGTCTACGTGACCCACGACCAGGAAGAGGCCATGCGCCTGTCGCAGCGCATTGCCATTTTCAGCCACGGCAAGATCGTTGGCCTGGGCACCGGCTACGACCTGTACCAGAACCCGCCGAATGCGTTTGTGGCATCGTTCCTGGGCAACTCCAACTTCCTGCGGATCAAGGCCAGCAGCAACGGCGCAGCCAGCTTCGAAGGCCAGCCGGTGGCCATCCGCCTGACCCCGGGGCTGGCAGCCTCGCAGGATGCGCTGATCATGGTCCGCCCGGAAAAAGCCCTGGCCCTGACTGCCGAACAAGCCGCGCGCCAGCCGCTGCCGGCAGGCTGGAACGAGGTCAGCGCCAAGGTTGGCGAGGTACTGTTCCTGGGGGAAAGCCAAACCTGCCATGTGGTCACTGCTGGTGGTACCGAACTGACGGTCAAGGCACTGTCTGCAGCGGGTATGCCGATGCAGCCAGGGGACAGCGTGAAGGTGCGCTGGGCAGTGGCAGATGCCTGCATCTACACCGAATGGGCCGAGAGCGACCTGAGCAAATCGGCCGGCGCGCATTGAGACCGCCAAGGCCGGCTTGCGGCCCATCGCCGGCAAGCCGGCTCCCACAGGGATCGCATCAGGGCTGACAGGCGCTGAAGATGCTGCGGCTACCTTTGCCAGAAACCATAGAATCTCCCACAACGTACAGCACAGGTCTTGAGAACATTGCTATCGGTGTGGGAGCCGGCTTGCCGCCGATGGGCTGCACAGCAGCCTCGACAGCCTCAAGCCCATTGACTGTCACATTATCATCACGCCCCTGTCGTAATCTGCCGGCCAACTCTATGCCACAGGGCCACCCGGCATGCCGCGCCTGCTTGTGCTACTGCTCACCGTGCTACCACTGACCACCGTGGCTGAACCCGTTCATTTGCGTGTGCAAGGCTCCAATACCATTGGCGCAGCCCTGCTGCCGGCGCTGGTGGAGGGCCAGCTCCGTGCGCAGCAAGCCAGCGCGATCGAACGCCAGGCCGGCAAGCTGCCCAACGAAACCGTGATCACGGCCCGCGACACGCAGGGCCAACCGGTACGCATCGACATCGCTGCCCACGGTTCCAGCACCGGCT
The DNA here is from genome assembly GCF_947311875.1 of Pseudomonas sp. PARCl1. Classification (NCBI taxonomy): domain Bacteria; kingdom Pseudomonadati; phylum Pseudomonadota; class Gammaproteobacteria; order Pseudomonadales; family Pseudomonadaceae; genus Pseudomonas; species Pseudomonas sp. PARCl1. Next base: position 6,151 of record NZ_CAMZMX010000002.1, on the reverse strand, counting down.
TCACCGCCCTGGTTGAGGGCGAGGCCGACCTGGCCGCCGCCTCACGGCCGATCAACGACAACGAAGTACTCCAGTTGCGAGCGTTGGGCGACCTGCGTGCTGCCGCTTCCGAGCAAGTCATTGCCCTGGATGGTGTGGCGGTCATTGTCCACCCCGACAACCCGCTGCCGCAGCTCAGCACAGGGCAACTGGCGCAAGTTTTCTCTGGTCAGATCCAGCGTTGGGAAGAATTGGGCATTTCCGGCGGGGCCATTCACCTGTACGCCCGTGACGACCGCTCCGGCACCTTTGAAACCTTCAAGGCACTGGTACTGGCGCCACAGCACGCGGCACTGTCAGCCCAGGCCCGGCGCTTCGAATCCAGTGACGAACTGGCCGCAGGGGTGAGCACCGACCGCCAGGCCATTGGCTTCAGTAGCCTGGCCGCCATTCACGGGGCCAAGGTGCTGGCGGTGGCTGAAGGGGACGCCCCGGCCATGCTGCCAGCGCGCGCCCTGGTGGCCAGCGAGGACTACCCCCTGTCACGGCGCTTGTACTTCTATCTGCCGGCCAACCCCAAACCACCCGCCAAAGCCTTGGCGGACTTCGCCCAAAGCCCGGCAGGCCAGGCCATCGTCGCCCAGCAAGGGTTCGTTTCGCAGCAGATACAGGCCCTGCCAGTGCCACCACAGGCAGGCATGCCGCCGCGCTACCGCAACCTGGCCAGGCAGGCACAACGGCTGAGCGTGAACTTTCGCTTTCAGGCAGGCAGCGCCAACCTCGACAACAAGGCCCTGCGTGATGTGCAACGGGTGGCCGATTACCTGCACCAGGCCGGCAAGCTACAAGGCAAGACAGTGCTGGTTGGCTTCGGCGACCCCAAGCTGACCCCAGGCCGCGCTGCGCTGCTGTCGCGCTTGCGGGCGCAGGCGGTGCGCCGCCAGTTGGCACGTAACGGCGTCGCAGTGCTGCAGGTGACCGGCATGGGCGCTGAGTTGCCTGTGGCCGGCAACGAACGTGAACAAGGGCGGCTGCACAACCAGCGTGTGGAGGTGTGGGTGTACTGAGCAACAGGGTGATGCTGTTCACGGCCGCCTGGCAAACAAATGTAACAGCGCCGGATTCGGCAGCGCAGGCAAACAGGTCTAGCCTTAACCCTATGTGATACCGGGCCCCTCTGACGGCTGCCACGCCGTGATGTCGGATCACTGTTGCCACGCAACGTCGACATTCAAGGAGGGGCTCATGACAGCTCTACAGGCGTTTCTCACCACCCCGTTCCTCGGTACCAGCACCTGGTTGTGGCTGGTGTTCATGGCCATCGTCATCGGCCTGCTGGTACTCGACCTCGGCATACTGCACCGTCACGAACGTGAAATCGGCATGCGCGAGAGCCTGCTGTTGTACTCCGGCTACTTCAGCATCGGCGTGCTGTTCGGCGGTTGGGTCTGGTTCCAGCTAGGCGCGCAATCGGCGCTGGAGTTCTACACCGGCTTCCTGGTCGAGCAATCACTGTCGATGGACAACGTGTTCGTCATGGCCATGATTTTCAGCTATTTCGCCATCCCCCGCCGTTACCAGCACCGCGTGCTGTTCTGGGGCATCCTCGGGGTGGTGATCCTGCGCGCGATCATGATCGGGGTGGGCGCAGCACTGGTGCAGAACTTCGCCTGGGTGCTGTACCTCTTCGGGGCCTTCCTGCTGTTCACCGGGGTGAAGATGGCGCTGGCCAAAGAAGACAGCCATCCAGACCTGGCCAACAACCCAATCCTCAAGTTCGTGCGCCGGCACCTGCGGGTGACCGACGAGATCCATGGCTCGCACTTCTTTGTCCGCCAGACACCCCCGGGGCAGAACAAGGCCCTGCGCCATGCAACGCCGCTGTTCCTGGCACTGGTGCTGATCGAGCTGGCCGACCTGGTGTTCGCAGTGGACAGCGTACCCGCGATCTTCGCCATCACCCAGGACCCGTTCATTGTCTACACCTCGAACATCTTTGCCATTCTTGGCCTGCGCTCGCTGTACTTTGCGTTGTCGGCGCTGATGCACCGGTTCGTATACCTCAAGTACGCATTGGCGCTGGTGTTGATCTTCATCGGCTGCAAGATCTTCTACCATGGCATGGTCGGCAAGGTGCCGGCGTTGCTGTCGTTGGGTGTGACGTTCGGGCTGTTGCTGGGTGGGGTGGTGATTTCGCTGCTCAAGACGCGGGGGCAGAAGCCGGCTGTGGTGGATCAGCCGCCGGCACACGGTACCCCCCAAGCCAATGCCGGCCACAAAGAGTAGGCCTGACGAGAATCAGCCTGCCTCACCGCCCGCTGCGCAACATCTCTGCCGGCACATACTTGCCAATCTCATACTTGCCGATCGCCGCCCGGTGCACTTCATCGGGCCCGTCGGCCAGGCGCAGGGTGCGTTGCATGGCGTACATGTACGCCAGCGGGAAATCGCCGCTCACCCCTGCCCCGCCATGCAGCTGGATCGCCCGGTCGATCACCTTCAGCGCCACGTTCGGCGCCACCACCTTGATCTGCGCGATCTCGCTGCGCGCGACCTTGTTGCCGACCGTGTCCATCATGTACGCCGCTTTGAGCGTGAGTAGCCGGGCCATGTCGATTTCCATGCGCGAATCGGCAATCTTGTCGACGTTGCCCCCCAGGCGTGCCAGAGGCTTGCCGAAGGCGGTGCGCGCAACCGAGCGCTTGCACATCAGCTCCAGCGCCCGTTCGGCCATGCCGACAGAACGCATGCAGTGGTGGATACGCCCAGGGCCCAGGCGCCCCTGGGCGATCTCGAAGCCGCGGCCCTCGCCGAGGATCACGTTTTCGTAAGGCACCCTTACGTTCTCGAACAGCACCTCGGCGTGGCCATGCGGGGCATCGTCGTAGCCGAATACCGGCAGCGGGCGAACAATCTTCACACCAGGCGTATCGGTTGGCACCAATACCATCGAGTGCTGCTGGTGACGCGGGCTTTCCGGATTGGAGAGGCCCATGAAGATCATCACCTTGCAGCGCGGGTCGCACGCACCAGACGTCCACCATTTGCGCCCATTGATCACCCACTCGTCACCGTCACGCACCGCGGTCGCGACCATGTTGGTCGCGTCCGAGGAAGCCACATCCGGTTCGGTCATGGCGAAGGAGGAACGAATCTCGCCCCGCAGTAGCGGCTCCAGCCACTGGCGTTTCTGCGCCTGGCTGCCGTAGCGCACCAGCACCTCCATGTTGCCGGTATCCGGGGCCGAACAGTTGAACGGCTCCGGGCCGAGCAGTGAGCGGCCCATGATTTCGGCCAGCGGCGCGTACTCCAGGTTGCTCAGGCCAGCGCCGTACTCCGACTCGGGCAGGAACAGGTTCCATAGCCCCTCGGCGCGGGCCTTGGCCTTGAGCTCTTCCATGATCGCGGTGGGCTGCCAGCGGTCACCCTCGGCGACCTGGCGATCAAACACCGCCTCGGCGGGGTAGACATAAGCATCCATGAACGCGGTGACACGTTCGCGCAGTGCCTGGACCTTGGGCGAATAGGCGAAATCCATCGGGGTTACCTTCACGGTTCGAAGAACATGGCCAGAGCCTAGAGCAGCGCAACCCGATCCACCTAGTCTATTTTCAGCGTGTATGAACATTCATAACCGATATATGATCGACAGATAACTCCAACAAAGAGCGGCGCCCATGAACCTCAGCAAGGTCGACCTCAACCTGTTCATCGTGTTCGATGCGATCTACACCGAAGCCAACCTCACCCGCGCCGGGCAGATTGTCGGCATCACCCAGCCGGCGGTGTCCAACGCCCTGTCGCGCCTGCGCGAAACTTTCAACGACCCGCTATTCGTGCGCACTGCGCAAGGCATGGTGCCCACGCCCATGGCGCAGAACATCATCGGCCCGGTGCGCAACGCCCTGGCGCTGCTGCGCACCTCAGTACAGGAAAGCCGCATTTTCAACCCGCAACAGGCCAACAAAACCTTCCGTATCAGCATGACCGACCTGACCGAAGCGGTCATTCTGCCGCCCCTGTTCCAGCGGCTGCGCCGCCTGGCGCCGGCGGTGCTGATCGAGAGTTTCCTGTGCAAGCGCCGTGAAACCACCAAGGAGCTGGCCGCAGGCCGCCTGGATTTCGCCATCGACGCGCCGTTGAACACCGACCCCCAGGTCCGCCACGTGAAGTTGATGCAGGACCGCTATGTCTGTGCCCTGCGCCAAAGCCACCCGCTGGCGGACAGCAAACTGACCCTCGACAGCTACCTGGGCATGACCCATATCCACATTTCCAGCCGCCGCAACGGCCTGGGGTATGTCGACCTGGCCTTGGGCAAGATGGGCGTGCAACGCAAGGTCGCCCTGCGCTCGCAGCACTACCTGATGGCCTCGCAAGTGTTGCAGCAGACCGACATGGCAATGACCGTCCCGGAGCGTTTCGCTCGCCGTCATCAGCTGCGCTACCACCCGCTGCCGGTGGAGGTCCCGGCCCTGGAAACCCACCTGTACTGGCACGAAAGTACCGACCAGGACCCGGCCAACCGTTGGATGCGCGAGCAGATCACCGAGCTGTGCCAACGTGTGGTAGCCGACGAAGAAAAAGCGCTTGAACCTGCCTGAAATGCGCGCTGAAACCGGTCGATGCGTATCACGGTGTGCTGTGCGAAAGAATGAATCGAGAAAAATATTCTCCAAAAAGACAATCAAATAGAACAAGCATGCAAATACGCCACAAATAGCCCAGCGGGAAGCGAAAAGCATCTTTCGGCCACACGATAGGCTGATGCCAACGATCGCCGACCCCACGGCGACAGACATGGACATGCCTCGATGCCTAACGCCCCGCTGTACTTCGATTACGCCGCCACTACCCCGGTCGATGACCGGGTCATCGAAACCATGCTCGCCTGCCTCGGCCGCCAGGCCAACTTCGGCAACCCGGCCTCCAGTGGCCATGCCTACGGCCAGGCCGCCCGCAGTGCGGTGGACCAGGCACGCCAGCAAGTGGCCGAGCGCATTGGGGCCCCGGCCGAAGCGCTGGTATGGACCTCTGGCGCCACCGAGTCGAACAACCTGGCACTCAAAGGCGTTGCCAACGGCATCGACCACCCCGGGCACCTGGTCACCAGCCTGCTGGAACACAAAGCCGTACTCGAAACCGTGGCCGAACTGGAGCGCCAAGGCTGGGCGGTCACGCGCCTGGCACCTGATGCCCGTGGCCTGATCCAGCCCGCGGCGGTACAAGCCGCGTTGCGCGCCGATACCCGCCTGGTATCGCTGATGGCCGTCAACAATGAATTGGGCACGGTCACCGACGTTGCCGCCATTGGCGAGTGCGTTCGCGCGCATGGCGCCCTGTTGCACGTGGACGCCGCACAGGCAGTGGGCAAACTGGCGATCGACCTGCGCGCGATGGCTGTCGACCTGATGTCGTTCTCGGCGCACAAGGTCTATGGGCCCAAAGGCATCGGCGCCCTGTACGTCGGGCCTCGCGCGCGCCCGGTACTGCGCGCACAGATCCACGGCGGTGGCCATGAACAGGGCCTGCGTTCCGGGACCTTGGCCACCCATCAGATTGCCGGCATGGGCAGTGCGTTCGCCCTGGCCGGGCAGCCCGGCGACAGCGAGTACCTGCGCCTAGCACAGCTGGCCACGCGGCTGCAGGAAGGCTTGCTGAAGTTGTCCGGGGTCAGCCTCAATGGCTGCGCCACACAACGCATCCCGCACACCCTGAACCTGTGCATCGACAGCCCGGGCTTCAACAGTGCGGCGCTGGCGAGCGAACTGGCGTTGTCCACCACCTCGGCGTGCAACTCGGGCAGCAACATGTCGTCCCACGTGCTGCTGGCGCTGGGGCTGAATGAGCACCAGGCGCGCAACAGCGTGCGCCTTAGCATCGGCCGTTTCAGCACCGACGCCGAAGTCGACAAGGCGCTGGAGGTGTTTGCCAGGGTACTGGCTGCGGCCTCGGCAGCCTTGTGGTAACCCGCCTCTTGCGCGGGCCCTGTGGGAAATTCTATGGTTCCTGGCAAGGGTAGCCGCAGCATCTTCAGCGTCTGTGAGATCGAGCGCCGCCCGCGCGGCGCATCGCGAGCTGCGCTCGCTCCTACATTTGTTTCGGGCCAGTAACCCCTGTGCCAGATGCGCGCGGCCGCCTTGTTCGTACGACGCGATTTTGAGGCATGCGC